>CAYZQG010000022.1:0-17485 GCA_964480685.1 uncultured Lentimicrobiaceae bacterium | reverse complement strand
CCTATTTATTTAAAGAACGAATCGAAGCGGCAAAATGGTGTACGGATAAAGGATCCGGATGGTATTTTCCGGCTAAATGTGAAATGATAATGATGTTTGACAATATTGAAATACTAAATAATGCTTTTCAAAATAATGCAGGGACACTAATTCGTGATATTTTAAATGGAGGTCTTTATTGGACATCAACCGAGAAAGTGGGGGGGCAATATGCGTATACTATTTACCTTTATGAAAATAAAATTAAGATTAGTAATGATGAGTTTTATGAAACTTATTTTGTACGAGCCATGAAATGGTTTAATGAACCGGAATAAAATAAATAATTAATTAAAAATATTTAAAATCATGAAAAAGATAAATGTTATTTTAATAATTACACTATGTTGTTTGAAGTTTACGACGGTTTTCGCCTATGATTTCAGTACCGTATATGCCGGACAAACACTATATTTTAACATTACCTCCGATAGTATACCTTATACGGTGGAAGTAACTTCGGAAAATATGGAAGAACCATATTATAATACCAATCCAAACGGGAGTATTCAAATTCCTGATTCCGTAATGTATAATGGAATAACATATTTAGTAAGCGGTATTGGTGAATTTGCTTTTTTTGGATGTGATCAAATAATGGATGTTACAATGGGGAATCATGTTTTATCAATTATGAGATATGCATTTGCATATTGTGAGAAAGTCTCTACAATTTATATTCCTGAAAACGTTACCTATTTTGGTATTGGTGTTTTTTGTAATTGTATTGAATTGAAGTATATTAATATTCCCAATGGAATAAAAGAAATTTCACATTTACTTTTTTGGAGATGTTTAAAATTGAAAAATATACGAATTCCGGATTCAGTAACAAGCATTGGAGGAGAAGCTTTTTTTAGTTGTCATAGTTTGACAAGACTTGATATACCTGATGCGACAGTAAGAATTTATTCGATGGCTTTTTCAGAATGCATTCAATTGGATACATTTTTAATAGGGAGTAACAATAAAAGATTTAAAATAATAGATGGAATTTTATATACAAAAAATATGGATACGTTGCTTGTCTGTGCAGCAGGAAAGAAAGGCAATATTACTATACCTAATACAGTGAAATGGATTGATTTATATGCTTTTAGTGAATGTGGCAAACTAACGGGACCCTTGGTAATACCCAACTCGGTTACTTATATTTGTGATAATGCTTTTAAATTATGTACAGGATTTAATTCTTTACAGATTGGGGATTCCGTTAAGTATATTGGCAATTCAGTTTTTTATTCTTGTAACAAAATAAGTGGAGCTGTTATAATTCCGAATGCTGTTTCTTATTTAGGTTTATTGTCTTTTCATTCGTGTAGCAATATAGATTCCATTTTTTTATCGGATAGTCTTAATTTAATTGATGAGTATGTATTTTATGAGTGTAGTAAATTAAAGTATATTCATTTCGGGGAATTAATATCTTTAATAAAAAGGGGTGCTTTTCAGGATTGTGATGGATTGAAAGAATTAATCATTCCAAATACGGTAAAAAAGATAGAAGAGGAATCATTTATAGGTTGTAGTGGATTAACATCGGTTATTATTGGCGATTCGGTTAAAAGCATTGGTGGTCATGCTTTTTCGAATTGCGGGAATTTAAAATACCTAACAATAGGTAAATCTATTCAAGATATTTGGAGTTATGCTTTTTATGAAGATATTAATTTAAAAGAAATTAATATCAAAACAGCATTTCCACCAAATATAAAATATACTTCATTTGAAGAAGTTCCTGATACAATTCTTTTATATGTGCCTTGTGGAAGTAGCACTTATTATCAAAGTGATACAAATTGGAATAAATTTAGCAATATTCAAGAAGGAGATATGGAATATTGTATTAAAATGAAAGTAAATAACGATTACTTTGGAACAACAACAGCATCTACTCCGGATTGTATTACTTATCAATCTATTTTAACGGCAATTCCTAGTAGACGACATATATTTACTCAATGGAGTGATGGGAATACGGATAATCCTAGAACGGTGATAGTTACAAGCGATACAACGTTTACGGCAATATTTACTTATACATCAGCAATTGAGGAACAAGGTATGGATAATTTTATTAAAATTTATCCCAATCCTGCTAATGAATTTATTATCCTGGAGAATAAACAAAATATAATGAAAGAGGTTTGTATATATGATGTTAGCGGTAGAGAAGTGAAACGTATTTCTATCCGTACAAATATAATAACTCTGGATGTAAGCGATTTACAAAGAGGGATGTATGTAATGAAAGTTAGTACGGAGAAAGGAGTAATTACACGTAAGGTACAAATAATGCGATAAATGATTTGAATTTCTTAGACTATGAGCAGAGGGATAGCCTTTTTTATTCCATGTAAAAGGATAATGGAATATACTATTTCTCCTTCTTTTCCCATTAAAAAAAAATGTACTTTTGCATAATATAAAGAGCAAAGAGTATATCTAATTGTTTAAAAGAGAATGAGCGAAAAAAAAGGAGAAAAATCGTTGAAAGAAAATAGCAAACCCTTAATATTGGTTACCAACGATGATGGGGTAGATGCCAAAGGATTACGGATATTGGCAGAAGTTGCCCGTAAATTCGGTCGGGTAGTTGTCGTTGCTCCGGCAAGTGCACAATCGGGTAAAAGTCATGCTATTACCTTTAGTTCGCCCTTACGTCTACGGCAAGTATATAAAGAAAAAGATTTTGAAATTTACAAAGCAAGCAATACGCCCGTTGATGCGGTAAAATTGGCACAATGTGTATTGTTGAAAGATCAAAAAATTGATTTGTTAGTTGCCGGCATTAACCATGGTTCCAACTCATCGTCGAGTGTATTTTATTCGGGAACAATGGCCGCCGTTATTGAAGGATGTCTGAATCATGTGCCTTCTATCGGTTTTTCGTTGATTGATTATACCTCCGAAACCACGTTTCAAGCAGCCAAAGAAGTAGCTTACAAAATTATCAAAACAGCATTGGAAAATAAACTCCCCTACGAAATATGTTTAAACGTCAATATTCCCAATGTTTCGTTGGAAGATATTAAAGGATATCGCATTACACGTCAAGCATTAAATCATTGGCAAGAAGATTTGGAAGAACGCATTGATCCCATCGGGAAACCTTATTATTGGTTGAGTGGTGCTTTGCTTGAATTAGACAAAAAAAAGGATACCGATGAATGGGCGTTGAAAAACAACTATGTTTCCATCCAACCCATTCGAGCCGACCTTACGGCACACGACTATATTAAAACCATGAAAACATGGGATTTTTCATTATAAATCAGTAACAATATGGAAAAACTTCGTAGAGACAATATGTGGTTGGGTTTACTAATCGGTTTTATTTCACCGACTGTTTTATTTGGGATATTATATTTACTTTCACATTATTTTGCCCCCGAAGGCAAAGAATATATCGTTAAACTTCCGACCATTATTTTAGTATCAATTTTCCCTAACTTATTTACACTTAGATATTATTTAGTAAAATTAAAATTCGATCGCACCGGCAGAGGCATCCTTTTGGTAACGTTTGCTTTTGCTATTTTGTATTTTATTTATTATTTAAAAATGGTATAAATGAAAAAGATAGTCGTTCTCACCGGAGCGGGCATCAGTGCCGAGAGCGGCATTAAAACCTTTCGTGAGGCGGATGGTTTATGGGAAAACTATCACATTGAAGATGTTGCTACTCCCGAAGCTTGGCAAAAAGATTATGAATTAGTACTTCATTTTTACAATGAACGTTTGCAGCAACTTTTACAAGTAGCTCCCAACGAGGGGCATACAAACTTAGTTCGTTTAGAATCGGCTTACGATGTAACGCTTATTACACAAAATGTGGACGATCTGCACGAAAGAGCCGGATCTTCCAAAATCATACATCTTCACGGTGAATTACGCAAAAAACGCAGTCAAGTCCGTCCCGATTACATCGTTGCTATTGATCCTGCTGAAAATGAAATTAAAAAAGGCGAACTTTGTCCGTGGGGCATGCAAATGCGTCCGCACATTGTGTGGTTCGGCGAAGCGGTTCCGATGATAGAGAAAGCGGCAGACCTTGTCGAACAAGCCGATATATTGATAATTATCGGAACATCCATGCTTGTTTATCCGGCTGCCGGATTGATTCATTATACCAAACCGGGCATTCCCATCTATTATATTGACCCACATGCCAACGAAGTAAAAAATCTTGCTAAAAACACGATTTGTATTCCGCAAAAAGCAAGTATAGGCGTCCCGCAATTAGTGAATGAACTGATAGAAAAAACAAAGCATGCCGACTAAAATTATTATTTATCTGTTTTTGTATCCGTTTTCCTTACTTCCGATGACGGTGTTATACGGTATTGGGAAAGTAATACGTTTTTTTGTATATCCTCTTTTCGGGTATCGAAAGGAAGTAATTCGTGCCAATCTTAAAAATTCGTTTCCCAATGCTTCGAAAAAAGAGTTGAAAGACGTGGAGAAGAAATATTATACCCATCTTTGTAATCTTATTGTAGAAGGTATAAAAATGTTGAGTATTTCCCGTAAGAATTTGATGCGTAGATATGTATGTAAAAATCCGGAACTTGTTAATCGGTATTTTGATGCCGATAGGAGTGTGATTTTAATGTCGAGTCATTACAACAATTGGGAATGGATGGTGTTATCGTTGGCACTGCAATTCAAGCATCACGGCGTAGGAGTAGGGAAAGAAAATTCGAATAAATCGTTTGAAAAGACGATTAATATTTTTCGTACCCGCTACGGCACCGAAGTTATTTTTGCCAAAACAATTCGCGAGGCAGTTAAGCAATATGATCAAAGCCATAAACGTAGTGCCTATATGATGCTCAGCGATCAATCGCCCGGAAATACGAAAAAACCGTTTGTAATTCCTTTTTTACACCAAGCTTCGGATATGATTTACGGAGGCGAATATTTTGCCTTGAAATACAATTATCCCGTCTTTTATTATGTTGTTAAACAAAGAAAAAGAGGTTATTATGAAGTAGAGTTGGAATTAATCACCGACAATCCTTCTGCAACAGCTTACGGAGATATTACCAAAAAATATGTTCAATGTCTTGAACGCGATATCGTTGCTAATCCCGCATATTGGTTATGGAGTCATAAACGATGGAAACACAAAGTTGAATTACCGAAATAATCGTCCATTATGTATAAACTTTATTCTTTTGTTTTATGGCTTGGTTTGACAATATTTTCTGTTTGGGCAAAAGCACAAGCACCGGTTTATTCGGTATCCATTCCACATTCACAGCATATTTCTGCCAACGATCCCGATTATACCGATATTTTCCGTCAGTTTTCAGGGAAATCGAAAGACGAAATTTTTGCTTTTTATACCTTACATATTCAAATTTATCAAGAAAAAGATAATCAATACTCTATTACTGTTTCGTTTCAAGAAGACAGCGTTACGGGCGACATGTATTATAAACAATTGAGTTTAGGCGATTTATTTTATCCGAAACGCATTTTTGTAAATGGAAATATTCGAGCAAACGGCAGAAATGTTCTTCCTTTAAAAATTCAAAATCAAGCAATTCCCGAAAATTATATGCTTGTTGATACGCTATTGTCCATGGTTGGCGATACTATCTTATCATGGAATCATAAAATCGAATACATTCAATTCTATTTCGACGATCAACTGTCGAAAAACATCGCTGCACGCATTAAGAAAATTGATGCTTATTATCAAAACGACAGCCTATTTTATTGTTGGAATAAAGAGTTGGATAAACTCAATTTGTCGAATGTGGATTTATTGCCGATTTACAAATTTACAGTTGATGATATTGAAAAAGAAGCGAATAAATATATTGGAAATCAATTTGAAAATTTGTTAACGCTTTCCAAACTCGATAATTCGGTATATCTAAAAAAAGTTTCCAAACTCTATAACCGCATTAATACGATAAAAAACTACCTGACATCAACCCTTCCCGAAATGGATGAAATGCTTTATCGAAAAGGCGAAGAATATGAAAATCAAAAAAATTATGAAAAAGCCGTTTATTATTATCAACGTGCTCTCGATTATAATCCTACACATGTTCAAGCCTGCTTGGCATTATCAAATTACTTTATCGAACAGAAAAATTATACAAAACCAATTCTTATACTTTCAACCTTATATAGAGATTCAGCTCAACCGATAGAAAATAATGCCGTAGCCAATAGTCTGTATATTAATTTGCTTTCTTCTGCCGAAGAACAAATTAAACGCAATGATTATTATTCAGCTTTGAAAATATTGGATACCGTTGAAAATTATTGCACGTTAATGCCGATTAATTTTTGCGACACTAAATATAGAGCATTGCAACAAGAAGCGAAACAAGGCATTTATAATGCCTATGTAGACGTAATTCATCAAGCTATTCGCAATCAACGATTTGTTTTGGCAGTTAATTATACACAAGGATTGAGAAACCTAATAAGAAAAAACAAGGATACGGTCGAAAAAATGTTTTTTTATCAAGAACTACTGGAGGAATTATGGACAAATTTTTCACAAACAATGTATAAAAATATATCTCGCAAACAATACATTTATGCACTTACCGAAACCAAAGAAATAAACAATACCTTGGATTCTGCCGGAATCTCTTATCCCGAATCCATATTTAATGATATTTATACTATTTGTTATACCAATTTATATGCGGAAAAACATGCTGAAATTGAAAAATTAAAACAAAACAAACAAAGCAAAGAATTACCTGAAAAAATCAAAGAAGCCGAAGACTTTTATTCAATCAATAAAATTTTTATTCAACCTAATTCGGTAAGCGAATCAAAAAACGATAAAGCTACCGTGCAACAACGTATTGCGTATCAAAATTTATGTGAATATGTAAGCATACATTCTATAAATACGTTAGAATACGATTTCTTAGATAGCTGTGAACTATGTTACAAATGGCAACAACAGTATCAATATGATACTTGCATCGGATGGAATTATAGTATTGAAAATAAATGTAAACCATTGATTTTATCCGGTTTCGCACGCATCAATACCTATGTTTGGGGGAATGAATTTAAAAAAGCAATACCTCTTTATGAACAAATATATAAAGCTATTTACACCTTTTCTTTACAAAATGACAGTCTAGTGGGACCCAAATATTTGGAATCAAAATCCTTGTTGCAAATTAGAGGTTGTGCCTATATTGAAAAAGAAAAAAAGGAATTATATGACAAAGCTCGAACAGCAAGTAATGCTAAAAAATTTGCAGAAGCGGAAAATATGGTTTTAAGTTATTATACCCTTTCAATTGATTGTAAAACATCGCCGTATAACGATAGCCTTAACAAAATGCTATCCTTTATCGAAAAACCGGCTCATTTTCAGAAATTGTATAATCAAGCTTTGGAAAAACTGAGTTTGCAAAATTACAAAGAAGGATTTAGTCTTTTTGACGAAGCCTATTCTTATTTTACTTCTCATGCTAGTGAAATGTATGGGTTACACTGTTCCGACAGAAAACAATTTTTACTTTTATCAAAACACGTCCCGTATTATGTGGCCTCTTGTGAAGAGTATATTGAAAAAAAAGAATTTGATAAAGCGATGGAAATAATGTTATTAGCTGTTTCTCAACAAATACCTTTTGATACAACACAACAATTAGTAGGGGAAAAGTACTTACTTTATGTGAAAGAAAAAGGACTTAAACCTTTAGCCGCCATTAAATCATATTCGCTCACACAAGAATATATTTTCTTTTTAAATGCTTATTTGGGAAAACCATTGACTTTTCTTTATCTTTTAATTCATTAAAAAATAGGTTAATTATTTTAATAAAAAAAAATGGAAAGAAAACACCTTTTGTATTTTTTATATTGAAATAAAATATATTTTTGCAGATAGAATTTTAAAGAGCCATACTATGAAACCTATTTTATCCGTTAGCCGTTTTATTTTGTTTTTATTATCCATTAGTATTTTCTTTTCATCGTGTTATAAAGATATAATTGATGATTTCGATAAACCTACCGAATTTGCATATGATGCCAATTGGGTAGCTAATATAGCGTATAGCGATGTAAAACTTACTGATTTTAATCTTTCAATGGATGATGAATCGGAATTCTCAATTGAAAATCAAAATAATATTTTAACGTTAATGTATTATACGACTAAATTATATTCGTTAAGAGGAGATGCTTTGTACCAAGCTTCTTTAGAAACAACGAATATAAATTTTACGCTTAATGATCCGTCGGGAGTTTCAAAACATACCAAAGCAAACTATAATTATTCTATTAACAAAGAGTTAAAGCTATTATTAGAAGGAATGATTATTGATTCTGCTTTATTAAAATCGGGAACACTGACCATAAACATTACTTCTGATTTGAATCTGCCATACGTCATTACATTAAAAAGTGATTATATTTTAGATGAGAACAAACAAAAACTAAGTATGACGAAATATCCATCCTCTTCAGATGCTTCGTTTACCATAAATGCGAAAGATAAATATATTATTATGCCTTACGGACAAAATTCCATTCCAGTAACCTTTGAAATTGAAATTGTCCCGGGAAGCGGAACGCTAAATTTCCCGTATCATTTCAACGTTACCAATACTTTCCCAAATATTGAATTTTTTTGGTTACATGGACAATCTGAGAAAAAAACCGAATATTTATCCAAAGACATGTCCATGTCTTTTTTAACCAATAACTCCGTTATAAAATGTAAAGCACACTCTGCAAAAATCAATATTGAAGTTAAAAACAACGTTGGCATGCCTCTCTCACTCGATATTGATACCATTATACTATGCAATCCCGATGATAATATGTATATTCCTCTTATCACTATCAATGAACTACTAACCGCAAAATATCCGGCAGTTAAAGGTGAATATGCTACTACCGTTCGTAGTTTTGATATAGAAAATTTTCTTTTTAATAATAAAACTACCTACCTTCAGTTTCGAGGGAATGGTATTTTGAATAATAACGGCATTGACGGTAATAAATACTTTATCACCGATAGTTCTCGATACCGCATTCATGCACAGGTTCAAGTGCCTTTAAATATTGATTTATACAATCTTTCTTATTTCGATACCATTGCATTTAAATTAGATAGTATGAATATTGCACAATTAGAATCAGCTGTTTTCCGAATACAAATTGAAAACAACTTTGCTTTCGGGATTAAAAGTCAAGTTTATTTTTTAAACGATACATATAAAATTATTGATTCTTTATTTAGTTCACCCCTAATTATTTCCAAAGCAACCGTAGATCCGGCAAATAATTATCACCTCGTACAATCTACCAAAGCTTCTCAAAAAGTTACTGTTACCAATCAGCGATTACAAAAAATTGCAAAAGCTTCCCATGTTTTAATTCGAGCAGATGCAAATGTAAATAAAAATGACCCCTACATGATTTTCTACTATGATGAACAAAAATTAGGGATAAAGCTCGGTGTTCAAGCACATCTTAAAACTCAATCCGGAACCTTTTAATAGTTACAGTTATGAAAAAATATATTTTAGGTTCTTTAACCATCGTAATGTTGCTTACATCTTTTCACGGTAAAGCACAACAAACCTTAGCCGTTCTAAATGAAAATATTTATTCGTTAAATTATAACCCCGGAAAACCATCGCTTTATAAATGGCATGCTTCACTGCCCGGTTTTTCAAATTTCAGTACCTCTTTTTCCGAAAATGTAGTTACGTATAAAAAATTAATTACTTCTACCGATACATCAAAAATTATCGATCCAAGCAGATTAGTAAAAGGATTAAAAAGACCTTCGCGAATTATTTATGATATGAATGAAGAACTGTTGGGTTTCGGATTAAAAATTGACAAAAACTCTTATTTTTCCTTTAGCTCGCGTTTACGCTCTGAAACATATTTATTTTTACCCAACGAAATAATGTCGTTAATGATTACCGGGAATGCCGACTATATCGGGGAAACCGTTGAATCGAATCCCGGCATTTTTCATTCTACCTATTTAGAATTCGGATTTGCTTATCAATATACGATCAAGAAAAAATATACCGTCGGTATTCGTCCGAAATTATTATTTGGCATTACCAATATCCAAACCACTCAATCATCACTGAGTTTTTTAACCACCGATGAGTGGAATTTGCAGTTAAACAGCACAATGGAAATGAATACCTATATGCCTTTCAATAATGAATTTCAATTCCAACAAGATCCTTTTATCAACGGTTTATTTCAAAACCCCGGTTTCTCCTTTGATATAGGAACGAATATAGAACTCCCTTATGATCTAGGTGTTGCTGTGAGCATTAATGATTTAGGTTATATCTTTTGGCAAAATGAAAAACTTACCAATCATTTTTCCTTGTCCACCAGCGATACCGGACAATGGACTAGCGATGGAAACATAGTTTTTAATGGATTTGAAGTTTCATTTGCAGGAATTGAAAACGGACAAATGCCCGATATTTCGAATGTGTTTGATTCACTCACCACCAACGATTTTATTGAATACGCTTATATTAAATCAAACAGTTATCGCTCATCGTTATACCCAAAGCTTTATGCAGAAGTTTTTTATAAACTTTCAAATTATCGTTTCAGCATTTTATCTCGAACCGATTTTGTAGGCAAACATGTGATTCCTTCGGTTACTTTTGCTGCTAACGGTTATTTTGGTGAAATTGTGGAATTAGCCTTAACTTATTCTATTTATAATCGAACATTCAGCAATTTAGGATTTGGATTTCATTTCCATTTCGGTCCCGTTCAATGGTATTGTGCTGTGGATAATCTTATTTCTCCCATTTTCCCAAAAACATTCAACAATTTTTCATTTCAAAGCGGTTTGTTTTTTGGAATACGCCCCAAAGAAGATAAAAATATTAAAAGTTCGTATTTATAATTAAAAAAACGGAATTATTTTTTCTGTAATGAAAAATATCGGATATTTGTTGATTTTAGTGTTTAGTATTTCCTTTACGGCACAGGCTCAAAAATTGAAAGTTTTTCCCGGTGTGATTGTAGGCAGAGATACAATGGCAGATATTTACTTGAAAGACGTTTATATTCTTGCCTTTAAAAAAGGAACGAGTGCAAGAGAACAACGACGAAAAACAAAGCTGTTTAATAACGTAATGAAAGTTTATCCGTATGCTCGCTCAGCGGCTAAAACATTGGAAGAATACGATAAAATGCTGGCAGGCTTACCCGAAAGGAAACAAAAAGCGTTAATGAAAGAAGCTGAAAAAAACATTCGTAATCAATATGCTGCAGAAATCGAAAAAATGACGTTCACTCAAGGAATCATTTTACTCAAATTAGTTGACCGAGAAACCGGAAAAACTACCTATCACATTGTAGATGAATTACGAGGTGCTTTCAATGCCTTTCTTTATCAATCTATTGCCAAATTATTCAAATACGATTTAAAAGAAAATTACGATCCAAACGGTAAAGACAAAGAAATTGAACATATCGTTCGATTAATCGAAGAAGAAAATTCCAATTAAATAAAATCCATTATAAATTACTTGTATAAAAAATGTACTTTTGCACCTACATTTTTTAATCAAATTAAAATTCTATCTGTATGATATATTTAGATAATTCGGCAACTTCTTTTCCTAAACCCGATGTAGTATATGACTTTATGTTTAACTGTTATCGCAAACACGGTGTAAGTCCCGGTCGTTCGGGTTTTGATGCAGCTATCGAAACTGAAGAAATCGTGTTTAATACCCGTAAAATGCTTACCGAACTATTTAACGGTGGCGGCGACCCCAATCGTTTAACCTTCGGTTACAACGCTACCGATGCACTAAATCTTATTATTCAAGGCTTATGCGAAAAAGGCGACCATGTTGTTACCAGTATGTTAGAACACAATTCTGTTTTACGTCCGCTTTATTGCCTCGAACAAAAAGGATTAATAGAAGTTACCTACTTGCCCTTTGACGAAGCAGGCTATGTGAATCCCGACGATGTAAAAAAAGCCCTTCGTAAAAATACTAAATTTGTTATTATAACGCATTGTTCCAATGTGATAGGAACCATACAACCGCTTACCGAAATCGGTAAAATTTGTAAAGAAGCCGGTGTTATTTTTGTGGTTGACGGCAGTCAAGGCGCCGGATCGGTACATGTAGATATGCAAGCTTCAAATATTGATGTTTATTGTTTTACCGGACATAAATGCTTAATGGGACCCACCGGAATAGGCGGCTCCTATGTTAAAGAAGGAATTACCATAAAACACACTCGTTACGGCGGCACCGGTGTACGTTCAGCTTATCCCGGTCATTTGGAAGAATATCCGTGGCGTTTAGAATACGGAACGCTTAATCTATTGGGAATAGCAGGTTTATATGCCGGTACGAAATGGATTAAAGAACAAGGTATCGAAAAAATTCATAATCAAGAAATGCGGCAATGGAAAATCTTACGCGATGGATTGCAACAAATAAACGGAGTAACCATTTATTGTGCCAAAAGCGTTGAAAATCAAAATCCTGTATTAAGTTTCAACATCAAAGGATTCGAAGCCGGCGATGTAGGAACCATGCTCGATGTCGATTACGATATTGCCTGCCGTACCGGTTTGCAATGTGCCCCCAAAGTCCATGAAAAAATCGGAACTTTACCCATTCACGGAACCGTCCGCTTTAGCATCGGTGCATTTACTACCGATGAAGAAATGGATAAAGCCATCGAAGCCGTTAAAGAAATTGCTGCCATTAAAAATTAAAACACATACATGTTAGTAGTTGAAAATACCATCCTTTCCGATGATATTTTTGAGCAATGTTTTAGCTGCGACCTTTCACGATGCAAAGGAATTTGTTGCGTTGAAGGTGATGCCGGAGCCCCGCTCGATGAAGAAGAAATTTCGATTATCGAAGATTCTATCGAAAAAGTTAAACCCTATATGTGTCATCAAGGAGTGGAATGTACGGAACACTACGGCGTTTTCGATTACGATTCGTTCGGTCATTTGGTAACACCTCTAATCAACGACAAAGAATGTGCCTTTGTTGTTTTTGAAAACGGCATTGCCAAATGTGCCTTTGAAAAAGCTTTCTTCGATAAAAAAATCAAGTTTCGAAAACCCATTTCCTGTCATCTATACCCCATCCGCATAAGTACCTATAATCATTACGATGCGTTAAATTATCATCAATGGTCGGTTTGCCAAAATGCTTGTCAACCACACCAACAATCTCCTACAATTTTTGAATTTCTACAAGAGCCGCTTATTCGGAAATACGGAAAAAAATGGTACCAAAAAGTAAAAAAACAAGCCGCCATCTATCTAGTCAACAAACAAAAATTGACATTTTAAAAACTTTCTTAACCGTTTGTTTTCAGTTTTTACTATAAGGTTACTGTTTTGATTCTTTTCACCAAATTATTTGAAATAAATAAAACTCTTAAAACATAAAAACCATGCCTACTACAGAAACCCGATTTTACAGTTTCTCAATGCTTTTATTCGGCATTTTCTATCGATCTTTTCAATAACAACACCACATTTTCAACATGTTGGGTATGTGGAAACATATCAACGGGTTGAACATTGCTTACGGTATATTTATCTATCATAAGGGCAATATCGCGGGCTTGAGAAGCGGGATTACAACTGACATAGACGATTTTTTCCGGTTCAATATTCATAATTTGTTCAATTACATCGGGATGCATGCCGGCTCTGGGTGGGTCGGTAATAATAATATTCGGTTTTCCGTGTTCATTGACAAATTCTTGTGTAAATATTTTTGCCATATCACCGGCTAAAAATTCGGTATTGGAAATATGATTGATTTCCGCATTTTCTTTGGCATTTTCCACAGCGGCTTCAATATATTCTATTCCGACCACTTTTTTGGCTTCACGTGCTACAAACAGAGCAATGGTTCCCGTTCCGGTATAAAGGTCGTACACAAGGTCGTCGGCTTCTATTTGGGCAAATTCTTTTACAACCGTATAAAGTTTCAAGGCTTGATGCGAATTGGTTTGATAGAAAGCATGGGGATGGATTTTAAATTCTAAATCATTCATTTTCTCTATCATAAAGTCTTTACCGGTGAATAACTGTACCGGTAAATCGGTAACTACATCATTTTGCTTCTCGTTGATAACATAGAGCAAAGAGGTAATTTCAGGGAAATGGCTATCAATAGAGTGCATTAATTTTTCAGCAGCTTCATTATAAGTACGAAAAACCATAATCAGCATCAAATCACCACACGAAGAAAATCGAATTATCATGTTGCGAAGAAATCCTTCTTTTTCGCGGGCATCCCAAAAAAGTAGATTGTTTTCAATGGCATACGCTTTTATCGAATTCCGTATTTTATTACCGATTTCTAAATGCAAATGACATTTTTTAACATCCAATACCCTGTCGAACATACCTTGAATATGAAAACCTAATCCTCTGGTATCGAATACATCGGAGCAGGAAATTTCTTCATCTGTCAACCAACGACGCGACGAAAAAGTATATTCAATTTTATTACGATATTCAAAAATATAATCTGAAGCTAAAATAGGAAGTACTTTGGGAAAAGGAAATTTTCCGATGCGAATAAAATTGTCAACTACTTGTTTTTGCTTATAATGCAATTGCATCGTATAGTCCATTTGTTGCCATTTACACCCTCCGCATTCACCGAAATGTTGGCATTCCGGTTTTACTCGTTGTGGGGATGAAATTTTAATATTCAGTATTTTAGAATGATAATAGCTTCTTTTTTTAATAGCTTTTACATCCACTACATCTCCCGGAACGGCATAAGGAACAAAAACTACTGCATTTTCATACCTGCCAATGGATACGCCTTCGGCTCCGGCATCAATAATTTCTAAATTTTCAATAATAATCTCTTTCTTTTTTTTGCTCATAAATTGTGATAGATAGCGTTGGTTTATGTTAAGGAATTCGCATGTATTTATGACTTTGCAGTGATATTTTCCATTTCGGATGATGCAAAATATAATCAATCATAATCGGTATAATCGTTTCTTTTTGACTCCATTCGGGTTGTAAATATAACTCACAGTTTGGATTAATACGGCGAGCATTTTCTTCCGCCCACATCAAATCGGATGGAGTTTGAATTATGAGTTTCAATTCATTCGCATTTTTATAAAATTCAGGTTGAATGCTTGTCCCTTTTTTGGGAGAAAAGCAAATCCAATTCCATTTTCCGCTTAATTTTTCCGAACCCGAAGTTTCAAGGTGTAATGCAATAGAATGGTTGGCAATCTGTTGGCATAAATAAGCTAAATTATACAAACAGGGTTCTCCGCCGGTAATTACTACGGTAGTAGCCGAGGAGGCTACTATATTTTTAACTACCTCATCCACTGAAACTAAAGGATGAATGTCGGCATTCCACGATTCTTTTACATCACAGAAACTGCACCCTACGTCACACCCGCCGATGCGGAGAAAATAGGCTGCTTTTCCGGTATGAAATCCTTCGCCTTGTAAAGAATAAAACTCTTCCATAATCGGAAGAGTTATTCCTTGTTGCAATAAATTATTCGTTGTCAAAATACTTATATTTTTATTCCAAATGTAAACATAAAATGTTGATTTACAACTGTCGAATTCACTAAGCTGCTGTTTTCGGAAGTGTAAAACACACTATTTGTATTATATAGTTTATGGATGTAGGCAAAATCGGTAAAGAAATGTTCGGAGCGAATGCCGATACCTCCGCTAATGAGATGATAACTGCCGTCTTGATTGATGGCTGCTTTATACGGATTGGTATTGTAAGCATATCCTAAACGAATGGAAACGGGCGATAAATTGATTTCCAATCCGGCACCGATTGTATGAACAGCTTGATAATATTGACGAATATTTTCATTTTCAACATCAAAGTCATAATCCCGTGCATGTAATTGCATGGTTGAATAATCGGTGAAATTATAATGAAAATTAATAAATCCGTATTTCCCGAATATAAAAGCTAAATCACCTACTACTTTATAGGGAGTGGTTAAGGTATAATCAAATTTTCCGCTGGTGGAATTAACTAGAGTATATCCTTCTGTTTCACAATCTTCGGTATAATATTCTCGGATATTATTATAAAAGGTTGGAGTATGAAAGCCGATACCGAAACGCATAAAATCAAACGGTTGATAAAGAATACCTAGTTTAAAATTAACACCGGATGCTTCGGAGGATAGAGATTGTTTATAGGAAAATGATTTAAAATCGGTTATTGCAGTAGTAGTGTCTGCTACTTTTTCCGTGTAGGTATAACTTTCGTTATACGTAAAGAACGGAATACCAATTGTAGCACCAATGTATACTTTATCATTAAAATTTGCTCCTGCCGAAAAAATGTATTCATTAGCCGAACCGCTTGTTTCCATAACTTTACGTTGGTTTAATGCAACACCGTTTAAGTGACTCACGTATTGGTTGGCTAATAAACTATTGGTATCGGGATCTATAAGCCACGTTTGAAAAGCCCAATTAGTTATACCGGTTAAATTTGTATCGGCAATACCATTGGCATAACCTGCAAAAAGCTCGGTCATCGAAGTGGTAGTGTTTTTATAATAACCGTCATTGGGACCTTTCATAATATAACGGTTATGAAAGTTATTCATGCGATTAAATCCGGTTGCAAATTGAATAAACCATTTTTTTCCGATCGGAATAACAAAAACGGAACCAAGATTTCCTACATTGAAATTGTATTTAAAATCATAAGATTCACTACCGTTATAAGTAGAGGTTGCTTTGCTGTGATATAATGCAGGCGAAATAGTAAACTCGGTTCGTTTATAAATACCGATACTTGCCGGATTTGAACTTAAACACGAAAAATCGGCTCCAAAAGCTCCCATAGAACCTGCTAATGAAGAAAAACGGGCTGTTCCTGTTGGATTTAATTGTGAATAACGAAATGCATCCGTTTCATTCTGACCGAAAATTTGTAGGGTAAATAGAACAATGATTACTATAAGTGTTATATTTAATTTTTTCATTATTATTTTTTTATTTTATTAAATTAGTTAGTTTGTGTTTATCTTCTATGTGAATTACTGCTTCCATTGCTGCTGCTGCTGCTGCTACCGCTACCGGACGAACGCGAACTGCTGCTTGATGAAGAACCGGAACTACTACTTGTACTTCTTGAAGGAGATGGACTCGAATTATAGGAATTTCGGTTATTGTTAGAAGACGAATTATTGGATGGGCTTGAATTATAATTACTTCTATTATTATTCGAAGGGGTACTATTATTCTCTCTGCTAGGAGCTGTTCGAGTAGGAGTAGAATTGGTTGGTTGCGTATTTTGACGTGTATCGGGACGTGTCGAAGAATTATTGGATGGTGTCGAATTATTATTGTTGTTTCGGTTATTATTCGAAGGTGTGCTGTTATTCTCTTTAGTAGGAGTTGTTCGCGTAGGCG
>CAYZQG010000021.1:0-17534 GCA_964480685.1 uncultured Lentimicrobiaceae bacterium | reverse complement strand
TACTTGTTATTTTTCGTTTGCCGAACAGTGTGAAATTACCCTCGAAGCTAACCCGAACAGCCTGACTGAAGACTATCTACGTTCACTTAAACGTACCTCCGTCAATCGTTTAAGTATTGGCATACAATCGTTTTCAGATAATGATTTACACATCCTCGGACGAAAACATACGGCAAAACAAGCCGAAGAATGTATGTATCTTGCTCAAAAATATGGTTTTACAAATCTTTCTGTGGATTTAATATATGGATTCCCCGGATTAAACCTTGAAAAATGGAAACATACTCTCGAAAAGATAAAAGACATTCCACACCTATCGTGCTATCAATTAAGTTTGGAGCATAAAACACCGCTTTACCGACACATTCAAGATGGTAGCTATCAAGCTCTTTCGGAAGAAGAAATAATGCAGCAATATGAATATCTGACAGGTTTTGCTAAAAAACACGATTTTATCCATTACGAAACATCCAATTTTTGCAAAAAAGGGTGTGAATCGCGACACAACTCTTCGTATTGGAAAGCCGAACCATATATAGGTCTTGGTCCCGGAGCACATTCCTTCGACGGGCAATCGCGTCAATGGAATGTACCCGACATAAATACCTATATTTCATTCTATAAAAACGTTGATTCGGAACAACATTCACTTTCTCAAGGCGAAAATATACTCTTTGAAAAAGAAATCCTCACTCCCGACATGCGCTACAACGAATATCTAATGACTTCGTTACGAACAATATGGGGTTGTGATTACCGTTACATTCAACGGCAATTCGGAGAAAAATACCTTGAATACTTAACACAAGCATTAAAGAAAATCAATCCCGAATATATAGAACTCAACTCCGACCATTTGAAGTTGACCGAAAAAGGAAGTTTATTTGCCGATTTTATAGCCTCTTCTCTGTTTATGTGAAAAATTTACTTACTTTTGCACATAGATTTAACGAGTGTAATTAACGGAAATATAAATTTTTGTTCGTAACATGTCAGGGAAACAACTGAAAGATTTTTTTCAATATATTTTCCAACGCACCCTAAAAACGTGCTGGATATTATTTAAATTAATGATTCCTGTTTCCATAATCATCCGTATTATTCAAGAATTCAACATTTTGCCCTATATCAGTACGGTCTTGAATCCGATAATGCATCTTTGCGGTTTACCTGCCGAAACTTCGTTAGTATGGATTACTGCCATGATTGTCAATATTTACGGCGGTATTCTTTCCTTGTTTTCCATTTATCCTTCTTTATCCGCACCCTTAAGTGTTGCTCAATTAACGGTTTTACTCACCATGATGTTGGTGGCTCATACCTTTCCGATTGAATTGAAAATTGCCCAAAAAGCCGGTGTCAAATTCCTATTTATGTTTTTGTTTCGCTTCGGATGCGGCATACTGTTCGGAGCTGTTTTGTCATTTATTTACAGCTCGATGAATGTTTTACAAGAACCTGCTCATCTTTCACAAGCCTTAACACTGCACGATACGTCGTGGCAAGGATGGGCATTGCACGAATTAAAAAACTACGGCATTATTATTTGCATTATCTTTAGCCTAATAACCTTGATGCGTTTGTTGGAACTTTCGGGCTTACTCGAATGGATTAACAAAGCCTTGCGACCCTTGTTAAAAGGACTCGGAATAAGCGATGATGTATTGACAATCACCCTTATCGGACTTACGATGGGAATAGCTTACGGGGGTGGATTGGTCATTGACGAAAGCAACCGAAAAAAAATACACCCGAAAGATATTTTCTATTCCTTAGTATTGATGGGACTGTTTCACAGTATCTTTGAAGATACTTTACTGATGATTGGTATCGGAGGACATTATTCGGGAATTATCGTTTTCCGCTTTGTGATGGCTTGCCTAATTACCTTCTGCCTCGTACGTTTGACTAAAAACATGGAGAACAACACTTTTAACCGATATTTTATTACGAAAAATTATATACGGAAAATCAACGAAATAAAAACCAACTTATGAAAGCAATGATATTGGCAGCCGGTTTGGGAACCCGTTTGCTGCATTTAACACACGAAAAACCCAAAGCACTCATTGAAGTAAAAGGCATGACTTTGCTCGAACGAAGCATCCATAAACTAATCGAAGCAGGTGTGAATGAAATAATTATCAATATTCACCATTTTGCTCCTCAGGTACGGGAATTTGTAGCGCAACATCCTTTTGACGCTCAAATTTCTTTTTCGGACGAAACAGCTTTGCTGCTCGATACCGGCGGTGGCATTAAAAAGGCAGCGTGGTTTTTTGATGACGAAAAACCCTTTCTTGTGTATAATGTGGATGTTATTACCGATATGGATTTAAAGGCAATGTTTGCTTTTCATTGTAAACAAAAAGCACTTGCAACCTTAGCCGTGAGAAACAGAGAAACACAACGTTATTTATTGTTTAATAATAACATGCGTTTATGTGGACGATACAACGCCAAAACCGACGAGGAAACGCTGAAATTAGCCGATGAAGAAACGTATAAACCATTTGCTTTTAGCGGAATACATGTTATTTCTCCCGAAATATTTTCTTTGATGCCCGATAAAAACGTTTTTTCTATTACCGATTTATATTTGGATTTAACAACAACACATCCAATCATTGGCTACGAACACGCCCAAGGATATTGGATGGATATGGGAAAATTACAAAGTCTGGAAGATGTAAATGGATTAGAATTATAAAAAAACTATTAACTATGAAAACAAGTATTCCTCAATGGGCGGAGACAGACCGCCCGCGTGAAAAAATGATTGCCAAAGGTCGTTTGGCATTGTCGGAAACCGAATTGATAGCTATTTTATTATCTTCCGGCAATCGGGAAGAAAGTGCCGTTGATTTGGCAAAGCGAATTTTAGCCGATTGTAAAAACAATTTAGTAGAACTCTCCCGCTTAAGTTTAACGCAACTGATGCAATACAAAGGTGTTGGCGAAGCCAAAGCCGTAACCATCGCCGCCGCCTTGGAATTGGGTAGACGACGACGCGAATCGGAAGTGTTGGAACAAAAGAAAATCACCTGCAGTAAAGCCGCTTTTGAATTTATTTACTCGAACATTGCCGAAATACCGCACGAAGAATTTTGGATTATTTTATTGAAAAACAATAAACAAATTATTGGAAAAAGTTTGATTGGTGTAGGAGGATTAACCAGCACAATTGCCGACCCAAAAAAAATATTTCATCAAATATTGTTGCATAATGCAGCCGGATTTATTCTTTGTCACAATCACCCTTCGGGAAATATTCAACCCAGCGATACCGATATTCGATTAACCAACGAAATTCAAGCCGCTTCTAAAGTATTACGTATTGATTTGGTTGACCATATTATTGTAACTTGCAATTCGTATTACAGCTTTGCCGATGAAGGAATTATTCTACACGATTAATCAATAGCTTTTCCCAGCAAGGTGGCAGTAGTACAACTTTCTACTTTAACTTGCACATAACTACCTATCGGATGGCTTGTTTTCGGAAAAACTATCACTTTGTTTTGGCTGTTTCTGCCCGAATAGAAATCGGAGGAGCGTTTGGAATTACCTTCGATCAATACTTCAAAAGTTTTTCCTATATCTGCCAAATTACTTTTATGCGAAGAAGCTCGTTGTAGCGAGATAATTTCTTCCAAACGTCTTGTTTTCACATCGTCGGGGACATCATCTTTATAATTTATTTGAGCATAGGTTCCGCTACGTTCGGAATAATTAAACAAAAACGCATAATCATAGCCTACTCTTTGCATCAACGACAAAGTTTCTTGATGATCGGCTTCGGTTTCGCCACAAAATCCGGCAATCAAATCGGTCGAGATAGCGGCATCGGGCATGTATTTTCGTATGGCTTCGATTCGTCCCACATACCATTCTCGGGTATATTTACGATTCATTTTTTCTAAAATAGCATTGCTTCCCGACTGTGCCGGCAAATGTATGGATTTACAAATATTGGGATAAGAAGCCATCACTTTTAACAAATCGTCCGATAAATCTTTCGGATGTGAAGTAGCAAAACGTACTCGCAACGTTTCACTTAAACAGGCAACTTGCTCCATGAGTTGTGGAAAACGGAACTCACTTTCCCAACAATAAGAATTGACATTTTGTCCCAAAAGCGTAAAATCTTTGTACCCTTTCTCAATCAACATTTTAACTTCGGATAGTATGGATTTCGGGTTGCGACTTCGTTCTCTTCCACGTGTATAAGGGACAACACAATAAGCACAATAATTATTACAACCTCGCATAATGGAAATAAAAGCCGAAATGCCATTGCCGTCATACCGAACGGGAGTAATGTCATCGTAGGTTTCAATGGTAGAAAGAAGGGTATTTACAGCTTGTTCTCGTACATCACTCAACAAAATCGGAAGCGAACGATAAGCATCCGGACCGGCAATTAAATCCACTAAATTATCATTAATAAGTTGTTTTTGAAAACGTTCAGCCATACAACCTATTAATCCGAGTTTACGCTTTTTATGTTTACGATACAAAACATTTATTTCAGTTAAGCGTTTTAATACGCGTTGTTCGGCATTTTCACGAATTGAACAGGTATTAATCAATATAACATCGGCATCGGCAATATCGTTACACAATGCGTATTCGTTTGAAAGAATCGAAGCAACAATCTCACTGTCAGCAAAATTCATCTGACAACCATACGTTTCAATATACAGGGTTTTCTTATTTTCCAAGGATAATTGATTTTAGAGCAAAAGTACGAAATAAAGGAAAATAAAGCACAAAGAATAGAAAATTATTTTGAGAAAACCGTGTTAAAACATTATATTTAAAACAAAGACAATTACTTTTCATAAGTACTCCGATAAACAATTATATTTTTATTACATCATATATCTCTTTATTAAAAATAGATTGCAATTAAAAATATTTTTATACCTTTGCATCGTTAAGAAATTAAATAAAAAAATATGAAACTTTTAGAAAATAAGACGGTTTTAATAACGGGAGCTGCCCGCGGTATTGGCAAACAAATTGCGATTACTTTTGCTCAACATGGTGCTAATGTTGCATTTACCGATTTAAAAGAAGATGAACAAGCTATGGAAGTTGAAAAAATATTGCAATCGTTAAATGTCAAAGCAAAGTTTTATGCTTCGAATGCCGCTTCTTTTTCCGATTCGGAAGAAACCGTAAAAAAAATTATTGAAGATTTTCAAACCATTGATATATTAGTAAATAATGCAGGTATTACCCGCGACAATTTATTACTTCGCATGAGTGAAAGCGATTGGGATAGTGTATTAACTGTAAATTTAAAATCCGTTTTTAATCTTACCAAAGCCGTACAGCCGATTATGTTAAAACAACGTTCAGGTTGCATTATCAACATCAGTTCGGTAGTGGGCTTGGAAGGTAATGCCGGACAGGCTAACTATGCCGCTGCCAAAGCCGGTATGTTGGGCTTTACCAAATCTGTTGCTAAAGAATTAGGTTCGAGAAATATACGTTGTAATGCTATTGCTCCCGGATTCATTGAAACCGAAATGACGCATGTTTTAACCCCCGAAATACGTGAAGCATGGATTAAAACCATTCCTTTACGGCGAGTAGGAAATGCTACCGACGTTGCAAATACAGCCGTTTATCTAGCTTCCGACCTTGCCTCTTATATTACCGGACAAACCATTAGTTGTGATGGTGGAATGCACGTGTAAAAGGAATTGAAATTTATTTATTGCCAATTGATTTTTTACCCTAAAAGCAAATGTTTTGCAGCCTTAAGGGCTGTATCTGTTACCTTTTCATTGCTAATCATTTTCGCTATTTCTAACACTCGTTCTTCGGGAGATAAATGTCGAATATCGGAAACGGTTTTTTGTTCGTCCATTTCTTTATACACTAAATAATGATGATTACCTTTAGCGGCAATTTGTGGCACATGAGTTATGGCAATAACTTGACTATAAGCAGCAATATTTTTCATTACATTCCCCATTTTAGCAGATACTTCACCCGAAACGCCGCTATCAATTTCATCAAAAATAATGGTAGGTAAAATATTTTTTTGAGATATTAACGATTTCATTGCCAACATTAAACGCGAAAGTTCTCCACCGGAAGCAATCTTTTCGACAGCTTGCATTTCCATACCCGTATTGGCTGAAAACAAAAACAGCACTTTATCTATTCCCCTATTGTTTAATTCATCGAACTGTTCCAAACGAATTTCTATGATTGCCTTCGGCATATTCATTAATTGTAAAACGTTTCTTAAATCGGCTTCCATATGGGGGATGATTGCCTTGCGTTTTGCCGTTAAACCGGCAGCCATTGTAAAAAGTTTGGTTTTTAATTCCGCTATCGTTTTTTGCATAGTAGTTTTCCGGATTTCGGAATCGGCAATGGCTTGGAGACGTTTTGAAATTTGTGTTTGTATTTCAAATAATTGTTGCTCATTATTGGCTTTATGCTTTTGTTGAAGCGTATATAATTCGTTCAAACGTTGATTGATAGTTTCAATCCGTTGAGGGTCGTATTTTGTTTGCTCTTGCAAGGTATCTATTTCGAACGCAATATCTTTTATATCTACTATTTGCGATTGAATACGATCAACCACAACGTGTATTTCCTGTTTATATTTTGCAATGGATTGTAAACGATGGCGGCAATCATGTAAAGCTGTCAACACATTGGATTCGCCTTCATGTAGTTGTTTATAAATGGCAAATAATTGTTGTTTAATCTCTTCGGCATTCGTTAAAACTTTTAGTTCTTCTTCCAATAATTGCTGTTCACCCCATTGCAAATGAACCTCATCTAATTCTTTGTATAAAAATTCCCAATAATCTTTATCTTGATTAATATTATTTTCATACAAAGAGTGATATTCTTTTTGCAATCCTACATATTTTTTATAGTGATGTTGATAGTCTATAACTTCATGTTGAATTTTAGCAAATTGGTCAACAAGAATTAATTGAAATTCTTTATTTTGCAACAATAAATTTGTATTTTGAACATGAATATCCATTAATGCATCACCTAATTTTTTTAATACGGTCAGTGAAACGGGGGTATCGTTGATAAAGGCACGCGATTTTTCTTGCGGAGTAATTTCTCTTCTTATAATGCAATGCTTATCAAAATCAATATCATTTTCGTTAAAGAAATCTTCCAACCCATATTGTTGAATGTTGAATACGGCTTCGATGATGCTTTTCTTTGATTTATCGTATAAAACCGAAGTATCGGCACGTTGACCCGATAATAAGGCTAAAGCACCGAGCAAAATAGATTTTCCGGCACCGGTTTCACCGGTAATAACCGAGAATCCCTCTTTAAAATCAATGGATAATTGTTGAATCAGTGTATAGTTTTCTATGCTGAGGTGTTCTAACATACATGGATGGCTTGCAAAAAATTATTTCATCAACTTGCTGTATTTCGACTCGTTGAAAGGATCCATTTGCTTCAGAAGTTCATAGGCACGGCTACGTTTTTCTTCGGAAGCACCGGAAAAGACATTTACAAACTCATCACTTTTAGCCGTAAAAACCAATCCTAACATAAACAAGCCCGATTTACTTTTATTAAATTGATTCAGTTCTTCCAACGCCTGCAAAATATTTTCTAAGGCAAGATCAATGTCTTTATGCATCATATCCAATCCTAAACGATGATATTTATAGTAAAATGTTCGTATGGCACTATATGAAGGATTACTCATATTTTCAATCAACCAATAACGATTCTTTTTTTGATTAGGATCCCAACCGGTTGACTGGGATTGGGAATAACTCATAATTGTTTGGCATTGATTATAGTATGGAGTTCCTCCATTTTGAGAGAAAGAATCGAATTCCAATCCTAAAAAGAAATTCATGTAAAATCCGATAACCGAAGTCAAAACATTTTGAAAGCTGTTATTATCATATTCCAAAGGTTGATTTAAGGAATAAGAAAATGTAACATCATTATCTTGATAAGCAAACAAAGAGGATGAATAGGTGGAATTAAAAACAGGACGACTTAATTGAACCAAAAGTTTAGCTCGATAATTACCGGTAGAAATAATTTCTTCAATGCTGAGTTGAATATTGCATTCTATTTTTTCTTCACTTTTAAAAGTATTATTCGACCATTTTCGTTCGTTTACAAAAGAATTTAATTCCTGTTCTAAAGCAGTAAAAGGGGTTTTATCCGCACCTTGAATTTTTTGTGTATTAATAGTCACTCTTCCTTTGAATTCTTGTGAAAAACAAGAAATTATATTAATTGTTAAGAAAAAAATCAGGAGTAATTGTTTCATGTCTTTTTATTTTTTTTTGACGTATATATTTGCAATACATGTTCAATGATTGATTCTGCTACTTTTTTCTTAGATTGAAGTGGGATGTTGATTATTTTTTCCGAAGCATCAATCAAAGAAACTTTATTAGTTGAAACTCCAAAGCCTGCACCTTCTTCGTTTAATGAGTTTAAAACAATATAGTCTGCATTTTTTGCATGTAATTTTTTTATGGCATTTTCGAGTTCATTATCGGTTTCGAGAGCAAATCCAATAACGAGTTGATTTTTTTTCTTTTTTATTGCTATTGTTTTAAGAATATCTACGGTAGGTTTAAGTTCAATGTGTTCGGTTTTATCTTCTTTTTTTATTTTGTGTAGTTTTGTTTCAGTGGGAGTATAATCGGCTACGGCAGCAGCCATAATGAGGATGTCGGCATATTTTGCGATAGGTTCACAGGCATCCAGCATTTCGGAAGCCGTTTTCACATCCGTACGATGAACAAGGGGATGATGTAGTTCGAGTGTTGTAGGTCCGCTTACTAATTCAACATATATTCCTTTGTTAGCCAATGCTTCGGCTAAAGAAAAACCCATTAGTCCGGAGGAATAATTGCCAATAAAACGAACCGGATCGATAGGTTCATAAGTAGGACCTGCCGTTACAAGCGCTTTAAATTTTATGCCTTCTTTTTTTTGTTTTAAAAAATCAGTAACAATATAAAAAATGGATTCCGGTTCAGGCATTCTTCCATTTCCTTCGGTATGACAGGCCAGAAAACCGATTTCCGGATTAATAATATTAATCCCATTACTTTGTAAATAATTTAAATTACGTTGAACCGCAAAGTTAGAAAACATTTTTTCGTTCATGGAAGGAGCAATAAAAACAGGTTTGTTGACCGCTAAGAGCAAAGTACTTAATGCATCGTCAGCAATGCCGGAAGCTAATTTTCCAATAATATTGGCAGAAGCCGGAGCAACAACAACGATATCTGCCCAATCGGAGAGGGAAATATGTTCTACATTTCTTTCCGAAGGCAAATTAAAAGTGTTTGCATAAAGCGGGTGATTGCTTAAAGTTTCGATAGTTAAAGGTGTTACAAATTGCAGGGCGTTTTTAGTAGCGGCAACTTTTACTTCATATCCTGATTTCACAAATAAGCGTATGAGAGATAATGTTTTATATGCTGCAATACCTCCCGTTATTCCGATCAATATGTTGCCTTTAGCACTCAAAACTGCTTTTTATTCTTCCGGTTTTCGGAAATATATTTTATCTTCTAGAAATTCTTCAATCGCAAGCAAACTGGGTTTCGGCATTTGTTCATAATGTTTTGCCAAATCAATTTGTTCTTTATTTTCCAATATTTCTTCCATAGTATCGCGTGAAGGAGTAAATTCTTGCATTTTTTCAGCTAATTCTTCCTTAATTTCTGAAGCGATTTGATTGGCTCTTTTTGATAAAATGACTACGGATTCGTAAATATTACCCGTAGCATTATCAAATGTATCAATATCTCTTGTAATAGCTAAGGTATTGGGCTTTACTTTTTTTGCATCTTTTATTTCTTTATCCATATGATATAATATTTTAAAAAATTTCTATTTATTTTCAGTAGTATTTATAATTTTAGCAATGCGTTTTTCAGCATCATTTGCTATTTTTTCGGTCTCAGGCAAATATAGGGATGTCGAAAATTTTGCTTTTAGTTTATTTTTAACATCACAAACCCATTGTAATCGTTCTAATTTCTTATCTTCTATACTTTTAATAGCATACTCATAATTATTTTTTGCCCAAAAATAAAGGGCTTCTTCTATATAAGGACATTCGGGATAGTCTTTCATTAAATTTTGGAATGCCACATGTGCTGATTTATAATTTTCTGTATGATAATACATTACAGCTATTGAATAATCTTTTAAAGCCAATTTATTTCTTACCTCATCAATCATGGTATTAACTTCCGGAATATATTTACTTTTTGGATAATAGTTAGCAAACATTTCTAAATTTTCTTTTGCTAAATACGTATCGCTTTGGTCAAGATTGTATTCGGGAGAATTCAAATAATAAGATTTTGCTTTTAAAAAAGCTGCTTCTTCCGAACGTGGACTTTGAGGATATTTACGCTGAAAATCATTAAAATAAAAAGCGGCAACTAAATAATCTTTATTTAAATAATAACTGCAAGCAAATAAAAATAAAATTGAATCCCCTTTTTCAGTACCTAAATATAACGGATAAATCTCTTCCAAGAGTTCGGAAGCATTGAGATAGGACCCTTTGTCAAAATACATTTTAGCAGCCTCGAATTTTTCCTCTTTGGTCTTATATTTTCGGTACTTTCGATTTGTTTGCACCTTTTGTTTCGATTCAATGCTTCGTTCTTTTTTTTCAACAGATTTTTCTTTCTGCTGAGCAGAAACAGGAATATATGTCATTATCAATGACATAAACAAAAGAAAAACAATCTTTTTCTTTAACATGTACTGTTTGTGTTATTTAATTTTTTAACATGCAAAATTACAACTTTTTTCAATTGAACGGACTGTTATTTGTTTCAATTTATAAAAAAGATGTAAGGTAATAACTCCATACCGGTTTTTTTATTGTACGAATAAAAGAAAAACGACGTATTGTTTTCCTTATCGGCTAATCCACATGGAAGGATTAAGGGGCGTGCGTTCTTTTCTAATTTCAAAATGCAATTCCGACTTACTATCGTTTGGATCGGATTTAATAGTCCCTATTACTTGTTTAGTACTTACTTGATCACCTGCTTTAACACAAACACTTCCCAAATTACTATAAACGGTCAAATAAGATCCGTGGCTGATAATTACCACATTAGCTCCATCAATAACACTAATGGTTGATACTTTACCTTTAAAAACGGCACGTACGGAAGCAGATTTGTCGGTTAAAATATTAATGCCGTTATTGTTAATTTTTACCGTCGACACTTCAGGATGAGAATAGGTTCCGAAATTAGTAATAATCGTGCCTCTTTCAACGGGCCAAGGCAATTTTCCTTGATTATTGGCAAAATCATTTGCCAACGCAACATTGGCAGCTTCTACTTTGGGTGAGGATACCGTCTTTGTTTTAACTATTTGTTTTTCTATAACTTTTGAAATTTGTATATCTATTGCTTTTTGTCGTTGTATTTTCCGATTTATTTCTGCATTAATATCCTTTTCTTTCTTTTTCAAATTTGAGACCACCTTGTCTTTTTGAATTTGTTGCTGTTGTAAATTCTCTTTTTCTTTGCTTTTATTTACCAATAACAATTGTTTGTCTTGCTTAATTTGAAGCAAATTCTCTTCTTTCTTTTTCTTAGTAGCCTGGGTTTCTTTAATTAACATCAATTGACGATTCAATGCATTCGAATAATCCTGCAAATAACGCATCCTCATTAAAGCTTGATGTACATTATCGGCAGAAATCACAAAACTAGCTTTTTTTAACACATTTCGATGTTTATAGGCAATATAAATAGCCTTTTCATAGTCTTTCATCAAGGCATCTAATTTGGTTTGTAACGTAACAATTTCTTGTGTTGTTGCTTGAATTTCCACATCTAATCCAGCAAGCTCTTGATTTATATTTTGAATAAGTTGTTCTTGCTTTTTTATTTGATTAGTGATTAACTGTATTTCGCGTAAGGATGCTTTTTTGTTTTTTCGAGTTTCTTCCAATAATTTTTTCTGCTCGGCTAATTCTTTTTCGAGTTGTTTTTTCTCTTCGGTTAAAGCAATTTTATTGGTTTGTGAATAAACAATATTTGAGCTACCTATTGATATACAGATAACTAAAAAAAAATAAAGAATGTATTTGATGTATCCCGACATAATTGAATTTATTCGTTACAAAATTAAACACTCTAACAGTATTTTGATTACTTATTTTATAAAAGTATTTCACAATCAAATGTTAATAAAGACTTGTTTGCTTAATCTATAATCAATCATTTTGATTCAATAAAAAAATTCGGATTGATTTACTTATTCATACTTTGTTTTAAAATAAACGTTATTTTTGCACAAACAAATAAAATATAAATTATTTATATAAATCTTTTGATTTTAAGAAAACTAAAAATGTTTGATATTCAACCTATCGTAAAAAAAGACAAAAAAGAATGCCTCTTGATAGCCGGTCCTTGCAGTGCAGAATCGCAAGAACAAGTTATGGAAACGGCAGCCTTATTACTTCCACAGACGAAAATTTCGATGTTTCGATGTGGAATTTGGAAACCCCGTTCTTCTCCAAAGAGTTTTGAAGGTGTTGGATTGAAAGCTTTACCTTGGTTACAAGATATCCAAGACATCTATCACATACCCGTTTGTATCGAAATAGCCTCTCCATTTCATTTGGAAGAAGCTCTTAAACAAAATATTACACATTTTTGGATAGGTGCTCGCACCACCGTTAATCCTTTTTTTGTTCAAGCAATTGCCGATGCGGCACAAGGGACGAATATCGCAATTATGATTAAAAATCCGATTTCTCCCGATCTCAATCTATGGATTGGGGCTTTTGAACGTTTTGCCAAAGCCGGTATTATCCGTATGGCGGCTATTCACCGAGGTTTTTCTACCTACGAACATTCGGTTTATCGCAACAATCCTTTGTGGAACATTCCTATCGAATTTAAACGTTCACATCCTGAAATTCCAATTATCTGTGATCCGAGTCATTTGGCAGGAAAAAAAGAATATATTTTTGAAATTGCTCAAAAAGCCTTATTTTTAGATGCTGATGGATTAATGATGGAAGTACATACTCACCCTGAGCAAGCTTTAAGTGATAAAAAACAGCAACTTACTCCTTCCGAGTTTAATCAACTGATTCATAAATTAAGCATCCCTACTTCCATCGAACAACAAGATATTCAACTGAGAAGATTTCGTGAACAAATTGACGAGTTGGATAAAGATCTTTGCGCTGTGCTCAATAAACGTTTTGAAGTTATCGGTAATATTGCTGCACATAAAAAAGAAAAAAACATTTCTTTATTACAAATAAACCGATGGCAACAAGTATTGGATAATATATTGAGAGAGTGCGAAAAGAAACAAATTAATAAAATATTTATGCGAAAATTAATGGAATTACTGCATGAAGAAAGCCTTAAAATTCAAGAAGAAATTTTAAAGAAAGATATATGAAAACCTATCCTATTGTATTAAGTGTAGCAGGATCGGACAGTAGTGGGGGTGCCGGTATTCAAGCCGATTTGAAAACCTTTTCCGCTTTAGGTGCATACGGAACAACTGTCATTACAGCTATTACGGCTCAAAACACCTTGGGCGTTCGTGCTATACAATCTGTCTCGATAGATGTCTTTCGCCAACAATTAGAGGCTGTTATGAGCGATTTTGAGGTAGCTGCCGTCAAAGTAGGCATGCTGCACACATGCGAAATTGTTGAAGTTTTAGCTGACGTTTTACAAAAAGTCAAACCTCCTCATTTGGTAGTCGATCCGGTAATGGTAGCAAGCAGTGGCGATTCACTCATTCTTGAATCAACGATCGAAAGGATAAAAACACGTTTATTCCCGTTGGCTAGCATCATTACTCCCAACTTGAAAGAAGCCTCACTTCTCGTTAACCGAAACGTCGAAACACTCGAAGACATGAAAACTGCAAGCCATGATTTATTGGCTTTCGGCAGTCAGGCGGTATTAGTTAAAGGAGGGCATTTACAAGGAAAAATCATTACCGATGTGTTAAATCTAAAAGAAGAAAATATTTCCCATTGCTTCGATGCCGATTGGATTGATACACAAAACCTCCACGGAACAGGATGTACGCTTTCATCCGCCATTGCAGTTTATTTAGCTTTCGGATTTCCTATTTCCGAAGCCGTAGCTTTGGCAAAAAAATACGTACACAATGCCATTTTTCATGGAAAAGATATTAATATAGGACATGGACACGGACCTTTAAATCATGCTTTTCGTCCTGAGAAATTAAAAATAATCTCCAAATAAATGCACCTTATGATTACAATATTTGTCAACGATGAAACCATACAAATTAATGAAAATTCATCCGTTCTTGATGTACTTAAAATTTTACATCGCGAGGAAGATAAACGCATGGCTATTGCCATAAACAACAAAGTTATTCCGAAAACGCATTGGGAAGAAACCAAATTGCAAGAAAACGATAACATAACCCTTATTAAAGCCGCTTACGGTGGTTAGTTTCTTTTTTCCATAATTGAAAACTATTGTAAACATTCTGTAATACAACATATAAAGCCGGAATAACCGAACTAACCGGATTCAGAAATGTTTGAGCCATCCATATAGCTAATACCGTATTTTTTTGTCCTAAGGATTGCCCGCCGGCTACTTCATCACCAAAACGTTTCCCGATATATTTTCCTAAAGCAAACTGAATTACACACAATGCTAAGGTTAGTAAACTTGCCCATAAGAGAAACAAATAATTAAATGTATTTTCTTCAAAAATAAAATTAATGACTTTGGCAATTACAATAAATAATGCTAACGCCCACAAATAAAAAGAAATAGACTGTATTTTCACTATTTTTATATTTATTTTTGGTAAAAACTTACGCAAACAAACCGCAAGTAAAAAAGGTAAAATCAACAAAGGACTTATTTTGGCAAGAATAATCCCGAACGATTCCCAAAAAGGCAATTCCATACTAGTGCCTATCCATGTAAAATACAGAGGTGCCGCAAGAGCAATTACAAAATTACTGAATAAGGTGTAAACTCCCATTTTCGTGAGATTTGCACCCAACATCACGGCAACCACCACTGCCGAAGTGGCTGTTGGCGTTAAAATAGTTACCAAAATGCCTTGAGCCAAGTGATTATTAAACGGTTTTATGAGAAAATATAAACCTATGCTTGCCATCAGTTGAAACAAGATTAGCCAAAAATCAAAAAAAGTAAGGTGCATTTTTCGTACTTGTATCGAACTGTAGGTAAAAAACAACATGATGGAAATCAAATACGGAACAAGCGGGGAAAGCACTTTGATATACGAATGAAAAAACAAGCCCAATACGATAGCTATGGGAAGAATATATGACCTGTATTTCTGCATATTAATTTATTTATACTGCGATAAGATGTTCTACTAAGATTTTTGTTCCAATTCCGATTAATATCAAACCACCGATAAAATTTACATTTATCTTTTTAAATTTCCCGAAACGCTGACCGATAAAAACGCCCGAAAAAGAAAAAAGAAATGCCACTGCACCAATCATAAGCACGGGAAATAGAATATTGATTTGTAAAAAAGCAAAACTGATACCAACAGCTAATGCATCTATACTTGTTGCTATTCCTAATACCAATAATGTTTTAACATTAAAACAAATTTCTTTTTTATGTTCTTCTTTTTTCAGAGATTCGAAAATCATTTTTCCTCCCAAATATACCAACAAGATAAAAGCAATCCAATGGTCAAAATCGGTAATATATTCCGAAAATCGGTATGCCAATAACCAGCCGAGAACAGGCATTACGGCTTGAAAACCACCCATAACCAATGCCATAATGAAAGCTTCTTTATACTGAAAACTTTTCAAAACGGTTCCATACGAAATACTCACGGCAAAACTGTCCATTGCCAATCCGATTGCAATGAAAATAATAGCTAAGATATCCATGTATGAATTGAAAAAATTAAGCCATTATTTTTTCAATTTCTTCCACTTTTTTCGGTAGCGGATTCCCAATAACACGACATCCGCTTTTCGTTATAAGGATATCGTCTTCGATACGAATTCCACCAAAACCGATGTATTCTTTGACTTTTGCATAATTGATAAAATCGGTAAATTTATTCTCTTTTTCCCAAATTTCTATCAATTGAGGAATAAAATAAATGCCCGGTTCGACGGTTATAATAAATCCTTGTTTCAATTCCTTGCCGCAACGCAAACTTCCGTGCCCAAAAATCGTACTCCGTTGTGTATGTTCGTCATAACCCACATAATTTTCACCAATATCTTCCATATCATGTACATCCAAACCAAGCATGTGCCCTAAGCCGTGCGGCATAAATAAAGCATGTGCCCCAACGCTAACAGCTTCTTCAGGATTACCTTTCATTAATCCGAGTTTAGTTAATCCTTTAGCAATAACGGTAGTGGCATGTTTATGCACTTCTTGATATTTCAATCCCGGTTTTGCCATGTTAATAGCATCCGTATTAGCTTGTAATACAATTTCATATATTTCTCTTTGTTTTTGAGTGAATTTTCCGGATACCGGAAAAGTACGTGTATAATCGGACGAATAGCCCGATTTCAGTTCGGCACCGGCATCCACAATCAACATTCTACCGTTTTCTAAAATTTGTTCGTGATTATGATTGTGTAATGTTTCTCCGTTTTGAGAAAGGATGACCGGAAATGAAACACCGTTACCTCCCGACAAAGCAATGCCTTCAACCAAACCGGCGAGCTCGCGTTCCAACTTACCGGCTTTGCAATAACGCATAGCAGCCGAATGCATTACAACACCAAGATTACAGGCAATTTCCATTTCTGCAATTTCTTCTTCGTCTTTAATCTCTCGTAATGAAACAACCCCTTTTATAAATTCGACCGAAGCCGATGCTTTCAGTTGATCGAACGGAATGCCCAGGGTGTTATGTAAAAATATTTTATTATCATCGCGATACGGAGGTAAAAAATGAACCTTTCTTCCGGCTTTTTGTGCTTTTTGTAAATAATCAACCAAGGTTTCTAACGTTTGTGTATGATTTATCCCACATCTATCTGCCAACGATTGAATCGTGGGTTGATTGCCCATCCAAATAATATCGTCAATGGTATAATCATTCCCGAAAATAATTTCTTTTTGTTCATCAAGGTCAATTATGGCAGCTAAATGGTCTACTTGTATACCGAAAAAATAAATAAAATGACTGTCTTGACGATAATGGTAGGTATTGGAAGGATAATTCATCGGTGATTCATTATTTCCTAAAAAGAGTAAGATTCCGTCTTTTACTTTTGCTTGCAATTCCTTGCGTCTACGTATGTATGTATTTTTATCAAACATGGTGTTATATTTTAAAAATTTGTGCAAAAATAAAGAAAAACTAAAAGCTAAAAACGAAAAAATAAAAATAAGATGCGAAACTCTATTTTAATTAAAAAAACAAATGGTTCCAACAAATCAACTTTTGCTAATGTACCTAAAATATACCCATAAAAAATAAATTGTCCCGAAGTAACGTTGTTATTA
>CAYZQG010000020.1:0-17886 GCA_964480685.1 uncultured Lentimicrobiaceae bacterium | reverse complement strand
TTTCTTCCTTTTACAGTACAGAAATCATCGCATTACCCTCGTTTTGGGTATATGAAGAATACGAAATTCGAAACGATTGGCATCGTCGACGACTGTATGAACTTCAACATAAAATAGTGTATGAAGGAACTTCGTTTAAACGTTGCAAACTAAATCTATTGCATTGTTTAGGGAATCCCGAATCGGACGTTAAAACGATAATGGCAAAGAAATACAGAGTCTGGATTTCAATTCCATACAAAGATTTAGTATAAAACACAAATTGTTTATTCTTTGATTTTTGTATCGGCTTGCGGTGGAATATAAAGTATTTTCTTTTTATAAGAATACCATAAGAAAAAGATACCCAATAAAATAAAAGGAATACTCAACCATTGTCCCATATCTAAAACCATTCCTTTTTCAAAATCGACTTGTTCTTTTTTTACAAATTCGATTAAAAAGCGAGCGATAAAAATTACGGTAAAAGTAATACCAACGCTTCTACCTGCATAAATTTTTCCTTTAGTATGAATAAAATAATACCATAATTGAAATAAAAAGAAGAAAAAATACACAAAAGCCTCATATAATTGTGTCGGATGACGTGGTTCACAACATTCTTCCGTGCCGTTTAAGTGCATGAAAATAAATCCCCAAGGTTTATCGGTAACGATTCCGATAATTTCAGAGTTCATTAAATTACCGCAACGAACAAAAGCAGCTGCAATAGGAATGGCAATACACATGCGATCCATCATCCATAAAATATTAATTTTTTGTTTACGCGTATAATATAATACAAACAGAATAATTGCCAAGGCTCCACCATGACTTGCCAAACCGGCAAAGCCTGTAAACTTCCATCCATCAGCGGTTTGAACAAACGGAATGAAAATTTCCAATACATGATGACTAAAGTATGCCCAATCATAAAACAAGCAATGTCCTAATCGTAAGCCTACTACAGTCCATAAAATAGTGTATACGGCGAATTTATCGGTTAATTCCTGTGAAAACCCTTCTCGAGTTAACAGTTTTTGAAATACAAGATACGCTAATAAAAAGCCGGAAGCTAATAACAATCCGTACCATCCCACTCGCACACTGCCTACTTCAAACAAAATGGGATCCACATTCCACGTGATATAATTCAGCATAGTAATTAAGTATTATTTATTTCGACCATTCCACCCCTTCTTTGGTGTCTTTAATTGTAATTCCAATATCCGTTAATAGCTTTCGTATTGTATCGGCAGAGGCATAATCTTTGCGTTCTTTAGCATCTTTACGTAAAGAAATGATTATCTGCATCAACTCATTTTCAAAGTTGGTATCTTCTTGTTTGCCTTCCGATAGTTTCATTCCGAGTATAGTAAAAAAGAAAACATCAAACAATTGAATCAAAGCAACCAAATTGTTTTGATTTGCCATGATTATTCCCGCTTTTATGGAGTTTATAATTCGTGTAGCGTCAAATAGATTAGCTATTACCATCGGACTATTAAAATCATCATTTAAGGCTTGAATATTTTGTTGATAGAGTGCCTCTATTTCTTTTTTTATCTCTTCGTTAACAGTTGTTGAAGAGGGTTTTAATTGTTTCACGAGACGATAAGCTTCAAACAATTTATTCATTCCTTTTTCGGCTGCAATTAAAGCATCGTTTGAAAAATCTAAGGTACTTCGATAATGAGCTTGGAGTATAAAAAACCGAATCGTCATCGGAGAAAAAGCTTGCTTAAGAGAAACATGTGAGCCGGTAAAAAACTCATTAAGTGTTATGAAATTACCCAAAGATTTCCCCATTTTTTGTCCATTGATGGTAATCATATTGTTATGTATCCAATACTTAACCGATTCAACACCATTAGCTGTCGTACTTTGACATACTTCCGATTCATGATGTGGAAACAACAAATCCATTCCCCCGCCATGAATATCAAACCGTTCGCCTAAATATTTCGTACTCATTGCCGTACATTCAATATGCCAACCCGGAAAACCAATACTCCAAGGTGATTTCCACCGCATAATATGTTCGGGAGCTGCCTTTTTCCATAAGGCAAAATCAGCCGGATTTCGTTTTTCATCCTGTCCGTCTAGACTTCGGGTATTGGCAATAAGCTCATCCAACACACGTCCCGATAGTTTGCCATAGCCAAAATCATTGTCGAATTTAACCACATCAAAATAAACCGAACCGTTGGATAAATACGCATATCCTTTATCAAGTATTTTTTGAACCATATCTATTTGTTCGATAATATGTCCCGAAGCACGGGGTTCGATAGAGGGGCGTAAAACATTCAGAGCATCCATTGCAAAATGATATTTATCAATATACATTTGAGCAATTTCCATAGGTTCCACTGCTTCTATGCGAGCTTTTTTAGCAATTTTATCTTCCCCTTCATCGGCATCGTTTTCTAAATGCCCTACATCGGTAATATTGCGTACATAGCGTACTTTATATCCTGAAAATTTCAGATACCGAAAAATTAAATCAAAAACAATTGCCGGACGAGCATGACCTAAATGAGGTTCTCCATATACGGTAGGGCCGCAAACATACATTCCAACAAATGGAAAACAAATTGGTTGAAAAATTTCTTTTGCTTTATGGAGTGTATTATATAGTATAAGATTACTTGGAATCATTATTTATGGATGATTTTATGGATGCACTTCTATTAAATCTCCTTTAATAAAAAGTGATAATTTCGGTTGATCGGGATCATTGGATATTATATCAACATTTCGCTCTTGATGTCCGGATTTTCCACCAGATCTGAAATCTACTTGAACCGGAACACTTTCTCCGGGTTCAATTTCAGTTTTTACTTGTTGTAAAGTTGTACATCCACATGTTGTTTTAACTTTATGAATCAACAATTTACTCTTTCCGGTGTTTTTTATAATAAAGGTATAGGTGAAGATTTTACCGGTTGTATCTCTTCCAAAGTTATATTCGGTTTTTTCAGCAAAAATGTGGGGAGCATTCTTTATCTGTTCCGGTGTCCATGCTTTGAAATTATCATATATCTCGGCAATAATATAAAATGTCTTTTCGGGTCTTTCCGAATCGTTCGTTTTAACCATTAACTTATCCATCACAAAGCCCCAATCGTTTTTAGCTTTTGCATCAAAGGTAAAAACAACGATACCTTCTCCTTTAGGTTTTAAGGATGGCGTTATGTATAACACTTTCAGACTTGGAGGTAAAGCACCTGACTCAAAAGTCATTACAGAATCCCAAACATTATAAAATTTAAATGTATCGGTTATCACTTGTTCTCGATGCATTAAATATTTTTTCTGATTAACTATATAACGTAAATGACCTTCCATCATACTGTATTCTTCGTCTTTAGTTTGTGGTTTGGGAACAATATACCCTTTTACCATAAGTTCGTAACTAACTTCCTTTTGATTTTCGAGTACAACCACGGTAAGTGGATAAGCAAACATTCCTTTTCTATTACGTGGGTCTACACTTACTGTAATAGTACCTTTACCGTTGGGAGCTATCTGATCTTGTTTCCATGTAAATGAAAGGCATGGACAGGCACTTGATTTGACGGATTTAATAATAATGTCATTTGAAGAAATATTCGTAAACAAGAATTGACATTCTACCGTTCCTCCCATCTCTTGAATGTGATAAAATTCATACGATGTTTCAACAAACTTAAGACCTTGAGCAAAAAGAACATTACTCAGACAAAAAATTACTGCTAAAAAAAATAATTTCTTCATATCTTTTTTTTTAAGAAATTAACTATAAAAAGTATAAATTATTGTATCTAAGAATTTTTTAATATTTTATCAATGTTATTTAAATCTTCTTTAATTTTTTTGTCGGTAGCTATAAGATTTTCAATAGCACGACAAGCATGTAATACGGTAGCATGATCTTTATTCCCGCATTTAGTGCCTATTTGCGACAACGACAAATCGGTATATTTCTTAGCAAAATACATGGACGAATGCCTTACATGCACGATATCTCGTTTACGAGAAGTAGAAAATATTTGATTTACAGGCATATTATAATAATCACAAACTACCTTTTGTATATAATCAATCGACATTTCGTGTACGGTGTTTTGCACAAATTTATCTATCATTTGTTTTGCCAATTCAACAGTGATTTGTTTTTTATTTAAAGATGATTGGGCTAAAATAGAGATAATTGCACCTTCAATTTCTCGTACATTAGTTACAATACGATATGCCAAATATTCAATTACTTCTTCATCAATATCTTCGATGCCGTTGTTATATAGTTTACTACGAATAATTTTCATACGCGTATCTTTATCAGGCACTTGTAAATCGGCAGACAAGCCCCATTTAAAACGGGACAACAAACGTTGTTCAAAGCCTACCATTTCGGCGGGCGACTTATCGGAAGTAATGACTAATTGTTTATTCTTTTGATGATAGAAATTAAAAATATGGAAAAATACTTCTTGTGTTTTGGGTTTAGTAGATAAAAATTCAATATCATCAATTATTAACACATCCAACATTTGATAGAAATGAACAAAGTCGTTTATATTTTTCGACATGGCAGCTTCGACATATTGTTGAATAAAGGTTTCGGCATTGACATACAGGACGGTTAAATCGGGAAATTGAACTTTTGTTTCTAGACCAATAGCATGTGCTAAATGGGTTTTCCCCAAACCGACACTTGAGTAAATAAATAAAGGATTAAAAGCTGTTTTGCCCGGATTTTTCGCTATGGCATAACCTGCAGCTCTTGCCAATCGGTTGCAATCGCCTTCAATAAAATTATCAAAATTCAAATTCTTATTTAATTGCGATTTAATATTTAATTTCTTGATTCCCGGTAACACAAAAGGATTTGGGATTTGACGTGTTTCTTGTTCTCCTTCAATAAATATTGGATTTTTATCTTGCGTTTCAAATGCATTTATGGTTGATGTCGGCAAAGTCATACTTGATTTATTATTTCCGTTTTCAGTGCTAGATATGGGTATTTTATATTCTAATTTTCCATTTATTCCCAAGACTTTTTTAATGGCAGTTTTAAGAAGTTCCCAAAAATTTCCTTCAATAAATTCATGATAAAACATGGAAGGCACTTCAACCGTCAACACATAATTGTTTAAGCCGATAGGTTTAATGGGGACAAACCAAGTTTCAAAACTTTGAGAAGAAATATTTTCCTTTATAATTTTAAGGCATTCATTCCAAATGATTTGACAATCGATAACTTTTTCTCTCATTTAATAATTAATTATAAATCAAAAAAATATTTATATCCGTTTTATGTTTATTTTTGAGTCTTCTTCTTAAAATGCTATCTTTGAAGCTTATTTTACAAATTTATTAACTCAAAATCTTTATTGCAAAATTAACAATAAAAAGTGTAAAAAAGTTTATTAATTTGATTGTTTTATAAAAATAAATATGTATAATTTTCTGTTTTCAAGCACTTATATTTTCCAAAGGAAAATATCTTATTTTATTTGTTTCTAATTGTTTACAACATCCGATTCCCTTATTTTAACAAACTCTCACTATTTAAATCGCAATTTTGCAATTAAATAAATATTTTTACCTTGTTTAAAACTTGTTTTTTCTTCCAAAATTAAAATCATAAAATCGTATTATAATTTCAATATTTTCTTTTCGAGTTTTTAATAGGTCCGTATAAAAGTAAGTTTACCGTGTTGTGATGTTTTGAATGCACCGGCAATTTCATCGCTTTTAGAACGCACGACTTCAAATTCAAGCCTATATTTATTTTCAGCAAAATCATTATTTTTTATGGACACATATTCTTTTTTTAACAGTTGCATTATATCGTTCATAAACGCATATTCAAAAGTTACACAATATACATCTTTAATGGTTTTATCGATTATAATTGCATCTTGGATTGCAAGCTGTGTGGCTGTTTTATAAGCATTTATCAAACCCGGAACACCGAGTTTTGTGCCGCCAAAATAACGAACTACTACTGCCAACACATCCTTTAGTTGGTGTGAGAGCAATTGCCCATAAATAGGTCTACCTGCCGTTCCCGAAGGTTCTCCGTCGTCGTTGATACGATAAGCCGGAACACCCACATGACCCAAGGTATACGCATAACAATGATGTGTGGCATTGTAATGCTCTTTTTTAAGAGAAGCCAATATGTTTTTGATTTCCTCTTCTGAATTTACCGGATAAAGCTGACTTATAAAACGGCTTCCCTTGTCTTTAAACAAGCCTTCCGACATTTCCCCAATAGTCTTGTAAATGTCGTCAAACATGATTTATTCTACTTCGGGTTTTGCTTTTAAGGAATGCCAAACCAAATAAACGCATATAGCAATGTACATAACAATGGCTAAAATATTGAATAAAGAAGAATTCAAATATCCTTCATTCATTGATAGCGGAACATTGGCATATTTTAATATGGCACTAACTACGCCCATAATGGCGCCCCCCGCCATTAATCCAGATGCTAACAGGGTGCCTTTATCTTTACGTATTTTATTGATTTTTTCATCTTTACTTCTTGAACCAATTAGCCAAGCTATAAAACCACCTGCCAATAGCGGGATGTTTAATGCCAAAGGAATAAACATGCCCAAAGAAAACGCCAATGCCGGAATACCGATTCGGTCTAAAAGAATCGCTAAAACAGCACCAATAATATATAATAACCAAGGAGTATTTCCACCAAACATTAAGGGTTTAATGATGGCAGCCATTGCATTAGCTTGAGGAGCTACCAATCCATTTTCACCGTATCCGTAAGTTTCGGATAAAATCATAATAACCGCACCCACGGTTAAGGCGGATACCAAAGTTCCTAAAAATTTAAAACTTTGTTGTTTAAACGGTGAGGATCCTATCCAATAACCAATTTTCAAATCGGTAATAAAACCACCTGCCATTGCCAATGCCGAACAAACGATACCGCCAACAACCAAAGCTGTTACAATACCGGTAGCACCTTGCAAGCCAACCGCCGATAAAATAAAGGAAGATAATATTAAGGTCATCATCGTCATGCCCGAAACGGGATTGGTACCTACCGTTGCAATGGCTGTTGCCGCTACGGTAGTAAATAAAAAGGCAAATACAAATACCACCAAAATTCCGATAACAACTTGTAAAATATTCATTTGCATACCTCCAAACAAAAAGAAAACAGTCATTAAAACGGCTACGGCAAGAAATCCGAAAAGAATAATCTTCATCGAAATATCTTTTTGTGTACGCAACACTTTATTATGTTCACCTTGTGTTTCTTTTCCGGCTTTAAACGCCATTCCGAACGAGGTTTTTATTACTTTCGATGATTTAATAACACCAATAATACCTGCCATGGCAATCCCCCCGATTCCGATGTAGCGAACATACGTTGAAAATATTACTTCGGGTTCTAAAGTGCTCATCAACACTCCGTCGGGCGAAATTCCGAATTGCCCTAAAAGCGGTACGATAAACCACCACGAAAGCAGTGAACCTGCACATATAATGGCAGCATATTTTAACCCGATTAAAAAGCCGGTTCCCAATAAAATAGCACTTCCGTTCATGTGAAATACAAATTTAAAATCGGTTGCTATTTTACTCCCAAAAGCACACATTTTACTCGAAATATCTTCAGCCCAAAATTGAAAAGTAGTCATACAGAAATCATAAAGACCTCCAATCAATCCACTAATTAATAATAATTTTGCTTGGTTTCCTCCTTTAGCTCCCGAAACAATTATTTCGGTAGTTGCAGTAGCTTCGGGAAAAGGATATTTTCCGTGCATATCCGAAACAAAATATTTTCGGAAAGGTATTAAAAACAAAATCCCCAAAAAACCTCCCAACAAAGAAGCAAGGAAGATTTGCATAAAATTTACTTCAATGTGCATATCGGGATTATTCTCTTTTAAAATATATATTGCCGGTAAAGTAAAAATAGCTCCTGCAACAATTACACCCGAGCTTGCTCCGATTGACTGAATAATTACATTTTCAGATAGGGCGCTTTTTCGTTTGGCAACGGTTGATACACCTACCGCTATAATAGCAATGGGAATCGCTGCTTCAAATACTTGTCCGAAACGTAATCCCGAATACGCTGTAGCTGCCGAAAAGATTATGGCTGTAATGATACCCCAAAACACCGTCCATCCGTTAATTTCAGGGTACTTTTTATCGGATAAGAGAATCGGCTTATAGGTTTCGCCCGGCTTTAATTCCGAATATGCATTATCGGGTAATCCTTTGATTTTTTCTTCTTCTGACATACACTATTGATTTAAAGTTTATATTTTATTTTACTTCTTTCAACAATTTTAATTTCGATTCCAATTGAATAATTTCCTCTTTGGCTTTAACGATTTTCTTTTCAAATTCTGCTTTGAGCAAATCGGCATTTTTTGAATGGGCGAAAAATCCTAAGTTATTTTCCCATAAAGAAACATCTTCTTTTATTTGAGTAATTTTATTTTGTAAAAATCTCTTTTCTTTTCGCAAAGCATCGGAAGAATTGTCGTCATCCAAAATATTTTTAATACGCTGTTGATATTGTATTTTCTTAATATCCTCTTCTTTCATGTTCAACTTATCAAATCGTTGATCAATGGCGGTGCGAAATGCTTTCCATAAACGTTCTTTGTCGGCAATGGGCGTGAATCCGATTTCGGTCCATTCGCGTTGGAAATTTTTAATTATATCCAGATTTTCTTCTTTGCTATCGGCAATCGGCGTTTCTTTAACTTTCTGAATCAAGGCTTCTTTTAAATTAAGATTATCCTTTTCATGCGATTCAACGTTTTTAAAATAATCATCTTTGGCAGCAAAAAAAGTATCACAAGCTTTACGAAAACGTTTCCATAATACTTCCGATTGTCGTTTTGAAATATTGCCGATTTCTTTCCACTCTTTTTGAAGTTTCAGCAATTCTTCGGTAGCTTTTCTCCAATCATTCCTTAAAGCAACGGCTTCTGCTTGAATGCAAAGATTGATTTTTTTATTATAGTTATCGAGTTGTTCGCCTTTTATTTTATCAAAATATTGTTTTTTAGATTCAAAAAATGCATCTAAAATACTTTTAAACCGATTCCAAATTTCTTCATTATGTTGTTTAGGTGCTATACCGATAGTTTTCCATGTTTTCAACAATTCGGTTGTTTCGTTGCTTACTTCATTGATTTGTTTAATAGAAGAAAAATCAATGTTGGTAACATCTTGAGCACGATTACAAAGGGCAAGTTTTGCTTGGTAATTATTTTCTTGCTCTTTAATAATATTATCGTAATGTTCTCTGCGTTTCAGATTGATACGATCCGATGCGTCTTTGAACCGCAACCAAATTTCTTCTTTCTTATCATCAGGAACAGCTCCTATTTCTTTCCATTCGTTATGATATTGTTGCAAGGTATTAAAGGCATTGAATAACGAAGTTTCTAATAAAAGAGCTTCTGTTTTTTCGCATAAAGCTAATTTTTGTTCAAGATTCTTTTTTAAATCAAGTTCCTTCAATTCTTTGCTTATCTTTACTTTATCAAAGAATTTTTCAACAAAAAAATGATAATTTTGCCATAACTCGGTCGTTTCGTTTTGAGGTACGGGTCCTATGGCTTTCCATTTTTCCTGTATATCTTTAAAGCTGTCATAAATACTTTTAAGTGACTCGTTCGAATCAATCAATTGTTTAAGTTCTTGCAACAAACTTTTCTTTTCTTCGAGATTTGCCAACTTTAATTGTTCCTGAGAATCAATAAAAAATTGTTTGTTTTCTTTATATTTTGAAAATGCCTTGTTAAAACGGTCTTCAAAAACTTTTCGTTCGGCAATTTCTTGTAGCGATTCTTCACTTTTCTCTTCTTCTGCCGTAAGATTATCTTCCAACTTGCGTTCTCTTTCTTCTTTGACAATTTTTAAGAACCTTATTTTCAACAAAGAAACTTGTTTTTTTATTTTATTTACATCTTTTTCTTTGACAACTTCTTCCAAGGTTTTTATAACTTCTTCTTTCGTTAAATTGTCGTAGGTATCGTCTGCAATTTCAATTTCTTCTTCGATATCAACCGTTTCCGTATCTTCTTGGGAAATTATTGCATTATTATCCTTCATTGCTTCCACCGGTAGTTCGGTTACAGCTTTTTCTTCCACACTCAAGTCAGAAACAGATTCTTTGACAGGTGTTTCGATGACTGGGCTTTCGGAAATCGGTTCTTCTACAGGAATTTCGGCAACAAGTTCCTCAACGTTTTCAACCGGAGTTTGATTTTCCGGGGTATTGTTTACTTCCGTTTCTTCAATAAGAGCGTTGGGTTCTTCTTGTTGAATTTGTTCGTTGTCAGCGAGGGGTTCATTAATTGTATTTTCAATAGATTGAGAGTGTTCCATCTGCTTTTCTTCAGCAGCGGCTGTGTTGAGATTGTCTTCCATACAGTTGTTATTTACAGCATTAATAATTAAATTATGAAGTGTTTCCTTTTGATTTTTAAATTTTTATTTTCTGTTTAAAAAAAGTTGACAAAAGTATAAAATATTTTTATTCAATAGCTATTTCCAACAAATTATTTTCCGTTAAGTTTATTGGTATACTTTTCAATCGTTTCTAAGTAATACGACAACGAAGATTCAGTTTCCAAGGGTATGGTTAGATGATAGATAGCTGCACTTTCTTCCGAACGAGAAATTTTGAAGTCGGCATGTATAAATAGGGCAATAAAATCGGAAATCAACCGATGTGTTCCGGTGATAGTATTGATAAGAATATCATAATGATTGGATTGAATGTTTTGTTTCGTGTTTCCTTTTAGTTTTCCGAAAAAATTTATGTCGTTTTTCAAAACGGGTTCAATAAACAAACTTTTCTGTAAAATGGACGGATTCTTTTTCAACGGCACATACACCAATAACCGTATGCGTTTGATTCTTCCTTGATACTGATCAATGGTTTCGAGCATTTCAAGAATTTGAGTGTCGTTTTCATAGGCACATAAAATACATATTCCGGGCGATTGACTTAAAATCGGAATATTGTTGCGTACATAGAGCTCCTGTTTTTCAGAAAGGCTGAGTTGTTTCTGTATTGATTTGAATTGAAAAATGTTCACAATCTTTTATTTCAATTAAACACATTATTTTGTTAAGGCTTGCAAAAGTACACCAATTTTTTCAGACTACCATGAATTATGATAAAATAACTACTTACATTAAAATAAATTTCTATAAATCAAAGACATTATTTTTTTCTAAAATAATTTTGAAAAATCTTTTTTATATAAAAAAAAATTATACTTTTGCACTCACTTAAAACAGAGACAATACGTACAGAAAAATAAGATTCCTCCTTAGCTCAGTTGGTTAGAGCATCTGACTGTTAATCAGAGGGTCGCTGGTTCAAGTCCAGCAGGGGGAGCCAAGAAAAACCGGTTTATTGAAGCCGGTTTTTTTTATTTTTCATCTTACCCTTTAACTCCTGAGTTATAAAACAACACTCGCACAAATTGTATTAATGAGTTCCATTGTCTTCTTTAAAAAAATCACTTTTGTTCGATAATTTTTTTAAATAGCTTGAGATTCTTCGCTTCACTTTGTTACGTTAAGAATGACAAGCAATTGTTATAGTTATATTCATTAAAACAGGCAGCCTACCTAAGGAATTCAGTCTTAAAATAGTATTGCATCAATAAAGAATTAGTAAAAATTTATACAAATCTGTGGGCGAAAAATCCGAGTATATCCGTTTTATCGATGTCATCCGTGTTCCATTCTTTTCCCTCTTATTAAAATCGACTCCCGTAAAATAAGTAAGTAAACTACCTTAAACAAGAATTGACTTATACCTTTATCAACGAAACAATAGATGCATCGGGAATGCCGGTTTGTTGAGTCAGGTATTCTCTGCCATTGAGAAAATCAATTTCCAAGAGGAAGGCAAAGCACACATTATGTTGATTTAAAGGAGCGAAATTTCCCATATCGGCTTCGCATTGAAGAAGTTTATACGTAGCTTCGGCGGTTCCGCCGGTAGCAAGTACATCGTCGAAGATGATAATTTTATCGTGGTAATGCAACAACGACATATCTACACATAAACTGTCGGTGCCGTATTCCAATTGATAATCCATAGTGCGAATGGAAACGTAAGCGGGTAATTTTCCTTTTTTGCGTATCGGAACAAAACCCGTTTGCAACAAGCTCGCCAAAACACCGCCCAAAATAAAACCACGTGCTTCAATTGCCAACAATTGAGTAGCATAAGGCATTACATCGGCTATTTGTTCTGCCAAATCAACAGAAGCCGATTGCAAAGCTTTTGCATTTGCTAATAAAGGATTTATATCTTGAAAAAGGATTCCCTTTCGGGGAAAATCGGGCAATGTACGAATAAGTGAACTAAAGTCATCCATATTGTTATAATGTATCTAGTTGAGAACGCATGAGCTGAATAAAGCAATCTTCGGTATTGGGTAAAATGGGTTTGATGTCGGAATAATCAATACCATTTGTTTGCAGGCTTTTTGTTAGGTATTCTAATCCATTTTCTTCGTTTATAACTACATTCACTTGCTGTCCGGAAGCGTAGGCATTGTCTATCATTTTTTCATCTTTCAACAATAACAACAAGTTGTAAATATCGTGTGTATGTACGGCAAACAAATTGCCTTTAAACTCGGAAAGAATGGTTGAAGGCGTATTAATATTGAGTAATTGACCTTTTTGAATCAAGGCAATACGATCGCATAACGAAGCTTCGTCCATATAAGAAGTAGAAACCAATACCGTTATGTTTTCATTTTTCAATTGCTTTAATATATTCCAAAAGTCTTGACGAGAAACAGGATCAACGCCGGTAGTAGGTTCATCCAGAACAAGAATAACCGGACGATGCACCAAAGCACAACACAAGGCTAATTTTTGTTTCATTCCGCCCGATAAATTTCCGGCATCGCGATTTTTAAAGGGCAGCAATTGTTCCCAAATAGGACGAATCAAGTCATAATTTTTTTCTATACTTTCGCCGTAGAGGGTAGCAAAGAATTCGAGATTTTCAATGCAACTCAAATCTTTGTACAACGAAAATTGACCGGGAAGATAACCGATAATCTTTCGTATTTCTTTATATTGATGCTCAAGATCATATCCATAAATACGTGCCGTTCCGCTATCGGGATTGAGTAAAGTTACCAAAATATTAAAAAGCGTTGTTTTTCCGGCACCATCGGGACCGATTAAACCGAACAATTCTCCTTGTTCAATAGCTAGTGAAACATTTTTTAGTGCTTCGGTTTTTCCAAAGTTTTTCGATATATTATCGCTTTCAATTACTTTCATGAATAAAAACTAATTAAAAACTACATCACCGGGCATTCCTACTTTTATATCACCATCATTCTTAACACTGATTTTTACGGCATAGACCAAATTCACCCGTTCGTTTTTGGTTTGAATCATTTTGGGAGTAAATTCCGATTCGTCCGAAATCCAAACTATTTTGCCTTTATACGTTTTTAAATCTCCGTCTTTTTTATCAATCCGCACTTCGCATGCACCGCCTAATTTTAATCCTGACAATTGATCTTCGGTAACATATACTTTCAAGGTCATTTTCGAGATATCGGCAATTTTAAATACGGGTCTTCCGGTACTGATAAATTCATATCTATTTATATACTTTTTTAGTACCACACCTTTTATCGGGCTTTTAATCAATGATTTTTCAATGGCATTTTCTAACGAAGTAACTTGATACTGCATAGCATCAATTTGCGAGAGAACACCTTTGTTTTGTACATTTAAATTGGAACGCGTTGCTTCCAATTGACTTCTTACCACCTGAATTTCGGTATTCAAATCATCCATTTGTTTGTTGGTGGCAGCATTCGATTGTAAGAGACTTTGTAAGCGTTTCTTTTCTTTCATCATACCGGTGAGCTTTTCTTGTAAAGCTCTTACTTGTTTCGGGATATCGGCTCTTTGTGCAAACGTACCTTCAATTTGAGCATTGATTTGTTGTTTTTGTAAATACAACTGTAAGGTATCAATCAATCCGATATACTGTCCGGCAAGCAAACTTTGACCTTCTTCGAGATTCAAATCTACGATTTTTCCGTTTCCTTCGGCAGAAACAATAATTTCGTCGGCTTCAAACGAGCCGTAAGCATCGGCTTTCCCGTTTCGGTTTGAACATGAAATTGAGAGAATTACACTTACTAATACTACTAATTTATATCTATTGTTCATAAAACAACTTTTTCGTTATTAAGATTACAAAAGTAATAAATTATAAAAAACAAAATGGGAAAAGATAAAAAAAACTTTCACATTCATAAAATACACGTTGAAAGAATATTCGACAATTAAGATTCAGTAGCTTACCTTTCTTTTACTTTTAACTTCGCTATTAATCTATCTATTCGGAAACTCATTTTTATTTATGATAGGTTCGTTTTGTTAATTTTATTACTTTTGCAGTTGGCATCATTCTCTATTGAGATTAAGTGTAAAAGATTAAATGATAATATTGAAGACAATCGGAATTAAAACATTGGGTTGTAAACTCAATTTCAGCGAAAGTGCAAGCATCGAACGTTTGTTGATTGAAAAAGGATTTGTTATTGTTCCTTTTGAACAGCAAGCCGATGTGTATATCATCAACACCTGTGCCGTAACGGCAGAAGCCGAAAAAAAATGCCGTTACTATGCCCGTCATATCAAAAAGCATTTTCCCGCATCAAAAGTAGCATTTATCGGTTGCTATTCTTCGCTTCGTTTGGAGCAACTCGTTCAAGATAAAGAAGCCGATATTATACTTGGCAGCAATAATAAAAACGAAATCGTGAACGAAATCGAAAAGCTATTGCATGCTTCCAAAGAATTCACTCCTCTATCTCAAAACGATGACAAAACTGCTTTTGTATCGGCTTATTCTTTACACGAACGTACTCGCTCTTTCTTAAAAATTCAAGATGGATGTGATTATTTTTGTGCATATTGCACCGTTCCTTATGCACGCGGACACAGCCGCAGCGACAGCATTGAACATGTAATTTCAGAAGTTGAAACCATCGTTGCCAATGGTATCAAAGAAATAATTCTTACCGGTGTAAACATCGGTGATTTTAAAACACCTCAAGACGAAACCCTTTACAATCTTTTACAATCGCTTATAAAAGTCGAAGGATTGGAACGGCTCCGTATTTCTTCCATTGAACCCAATTTATTAACAAGCGACATCATTCACCTAACGGCTGAAAGCAAAAAGATTCTCCCCCATTTTCATATTCCCTTGCAATCGGGTTCCAACAAAACCTTACACCGCATGAAACGCCGCTATGAACGAGAAGTTTTTGCCGAAAAAGTGCAAACAATCAAGCAACGAATGCCGCATGCTTGTATTGCCGTTGATGTGATTGCCGGTTTCCCCGGCGAAAGCCAAGACGATTTTATGGAAAGTTATTATTTTATTGATAGCTTACCTATCAGTTATTTGCACGTTTTTCCCTATTCCAAACGACCCGGCACCCTTGCTTTTGATATGCCCGAACAATGGAGTACTTCCTGCAAAAACGAACGAAGCAAACAATTAATGGAACTATCGAATAAAAAGAAATATCATTTTTATTCCGAGAATCTTCACCATATCCATGAAGTATTGTTTGAATCGGAAACAAAAATCAATCAAATAATAGGATTTACAGACAATTACATTAAAGTATCGGTTAATGGAAAGAGCAATCTTATCAATACCATTCAAAAAGTTCGTTTGCAGAAAATCGTTGATGAAGATACGGTACAAGGAATTATTGTAAGCGAATAATTTTTTTTGAAATATATACTCCCTATTAAAAAATATCGTACCTTTGCAGAACGTATAATCTACGTATAACACATTGATACTTATAATCACAATAACAATATACACATACTATGAGTGACGACAAGAAAATAATTTTCTCGATGGTAAACGTTAGTAAAACGTACAATCCGGGGAAACAAGTTTTGAAAAACATTTATCTATCTTTCTATTACGGAGCTAAAATCGGTGTTTTAGGATTAAACGGATCCGGGAAATCCTCTTTATTGAAAATTATTGCCGGCGAAGACAAAGCCTTTAACGGCGAAGTAGTTTTTTCTTCGGGTTATTCGGTTGGTTATTTACCGCAAGAACCTGTTTTAGACAATAGCAAAACTGTCAAAGAAGTTGTGATGGAAGGCGTTGCCGAAGTAGTAAATATTCTAAAAGAATACGAAGAAGTAAACAATAAATTCATGGAACCCATGAGCGATGACGAAATGAATAAGCTCATTGAACGACAAGGCGAACTCACCGAACTCATTGAGCAGCATGATGCATGGGAACTGGATACCAAACTCGACCGAGCTATGGATGCACTCAATTGTCCGGAGTCGGATGCTTCGGTAGCTACGCTTTCGGGTGGCGAACGTCGGCGTGTAGCCTTGTGCCGTTTGTTGTTGCAAGAACCTGATATTCTACTTTTAGACGAACCTACCAACCACTTGGATGCCGAATCGGTACAATGGTTGGAAATGCACTTGCAACAGTACAAAGGAACGGTAATTGCCGTAACGCACGACCGTTATTTTTTGGATAATGTAGCCGGATGGATTTTGGAATTGGATCGCGGTGAAGGCATTCCCTGGGAAGGAAATTATTCATCTTGGTTAGAACAAAAATCCAATCGTTTGAAAATAGAACAAAAACAAGAATCGAAACGACAGAAAACCTTGGAACGTGAATTGGAATGGGTTCGCATGTCGCCCAAAGCACGACAAGCAAAATCGAAAGCCCGTTTAAATGCTTACGACCGATTATTAAACGAAGATGTGAAAGAAAAAGAAGAACGTTTGGAAATTTTTATTCCTAACGGACCTCGTTTAGGAACAAACGTTATTGATGCGGTGAATGTAGCCAAAGGTTTTAGTGATAAATTATTATATGAAAATTTGAATTTTTCGCTTCCTCCCAATGCCATTGTAGGCATAATCGGACCTAACGGCGTAGGAAAAACAACCCTTTTTCGTCTTATAATGAACATGGAAAAACCCGACAAAGGAGATTTTAAAATCGGTGAAACGGTTGTGTTAGGTTACGTTGACCAACAACACATTGATATTGATCCTGAAAAATCGGTTTGGGAAGTCATTTCGGGTGGGAACGAACAAATCCAGTTGGGAGGAAAACTCATCAATTCGCGTGCTTACATTGCCCGTTTTAATTTTACGGGAAACGACCAAGGAAAAAAAGCCGGCGTACTTTCCGGTGGAGAACGTAATCGCTTGCATTTGGCAATGGCTTTAAAATCGGAGGCAAATGTATTGCTCCTTGATGAGCCCACCAACGACATCGACATCAATACTTTACGAGCTTTGGAAGAAGCGTTGGACAATTTTGCCGGCTGTGCCGTCATTATTTCTCACGACCGTTGGTTCTTAGACCGTGTTTGTACCCACATTTTAGCTTTTGAAGGCAATTCCGAAGTATATTTCTTTGAAGGTACCTACACCGAATACGAAGAAAACCGAAAAAAACGACTTGGGGATACTGCTCCCAAACGTGTGCGTTATAAAAAATTAATGGCTTAACCATGAAACGATTCTATATTTATTCTCTGGTTATTAGTGTGCTATTTGCGCTTATTACAGGCGGTTTATTCCTTTCACAAACCTTAGAACAAAAACCTCAAAACGATGATTACCAAAAAGCATTTTCCGCTACTTATACCATATATGCGCCTCCCCTTCCCGACAGCTTGATTTTTGCCGGAGAACGTGTCCCTTTGGACCAATATGATGTAAGAGAAGCATTAGATAAAGAACTTATGGTAAACTTATATTGGCAATCGAATGTATTGTTGTATATAAAACGAGCTTATCGTTACTTCCCGATTATAGAAC
>CAYZQG010000019.1:0-17957 GCA_964480685.1 uncultured Lentimicrobiaceae bacterium | reverse complement strand
AAAGGAAATGCTCAGCGGGGTAATCAGTTGGCTTTCGGTTCTTTCGGAATAAAAGCACTTGATGAATGTTGGTTAACAGGTCGTCAAATAGAAGCAGCCCGTCAAGCTATCACACGTTATATGAAACGTGAAGGACAATTATGGATACGTGTATTTCCGGATAAACCCATTACTAAGAAGCCGGCCGAAGTTCGTATGGGAAAAGGAAAAGGAGCTCCCGAATATTTTGTAGCACGAGTTTCTCCAGGAAGAATACTGTTTGAAGCTGACGGAGTACCTTTGGATATTGCCAAAGAAGCTATGCGTTTGGGTGCACAAAAACTACCCATTTTAACTCAATTTATAATAAGAAGAGATTATTCAGAAGAAATACAATAACATCATGAAACAGGCAGTAATAACAGAACTTTCTACGAAAGAATTATATGAAAGAATGGATGCGGAAGTTTTTCAATTAACGAAGTTAAAATTGCATCATGCAGTTTCTTCTATAGAAAATCCAAATAGAATAAAAGAATATCGTAAAACAATCGCAAGATTGAAAACGGAAATCCGTAGTCGTGAGCTTGCAGAAAAGAAATCTCAAAATTAATTGATGATGGAAAGAAATTTTAGAAAAATAAGAGAAGGCATTGTTGTTAGTAATAAGATGACAAAATCCATTGTTGTAGAAGTTGAACGTAAATTCAAACATCCTAAATACGGAAAGTTTTTGAAGAAAACGTCTCGTTTTATGGCACACGACGAAAACCAAGACTGTCATATAGGTGATACCGTCAAAATAATGGAAACAAGACCATTAAGTAAGAATAAATGCTGGAGATTAATAGAAATAATTGAAAGAGCTAAATAAGATATGATACAACAAGAATCAAGATTATCAGTAGCAGATAATAGCGGAGCAAAACAAGTTTTATGTATCCGTGTGTTAGGAGGAACGAAAAAACGTTATGCTCGAATAGGTGATAAAATTATTGTTACCGTTAAAGATGCCATTCCTTCGGGAGGAATAAAAAAAGGAACCGTATCGAAAGCAGTGGTAGTTAGAACACGAAAAGAAGTACGTCGCAATGATGGTTCATATATACGTTTTGACGATAATGCAGTTGTATTACTTACTGCAACGGAAGAATTACGGGGAACACGTATTTTTGGTCCCGTAGCCCGTGAATTAAGAGACAAACAATACATGAAAATCGTTTCTTTAGCCCCTGAAGTTTTATAATTAATTGAAAATTAAAAAAATGATGAAGATTCATATAAAAAAAGGAGACAATGTAAAGGTCTTATCGGGCGAAGATAAAGGCCGTACAGGAAAGGTGCTTAAAGTCGAGGTAAGTAAATACCGTGCCATTGTAGAAGGTATTAACATGGTATCAAAACATACCAAACCCAATGCTAAAAGCCCTCAAGGCGGAATTGTTAAAAAAGAAGCTTCCGTTCATATTTCAAACCTAATGTTAGTAGATGCTAAAGGCGTTGCCTCTCGCATTGGCAGACGTTTGAATGATAAAGAAAAATTAGTTCGTTATTCAAAAAAGACAGGGGAGGAAATTAAGTAATGAGTTATATTCCAAGATTAAGAGAAAAATACAGAAAGGAAATTGTTCCTCAAATTCAAGAACAATTTGGTTTTAAATCGGTTATGCGTGTGCCAAAAATTGTTAAAGTTTGCTTAAATCAAGGTATTGGAGCTGCAACGGCCGATAAAAAATTAATTGACATAGGTATTAATGAAATGACGATGATAGCCGGACAAAAAGCTGTGGCTACTAAATCAAGAAAAGATATTTCCAATTTTAAACTAAGAAAAGGAAATCCTGTTGGCGTTCGAGTAACCTTACGTGGCGATAAGATGTACGAATTTTTAGATCGCTTAATTTCTGTATCTATTCCGCGTATTCGTGATTTCAGAGGGATAAACGATAAAGGTTTTGACGGTAAAGGAAATTATTCGATGGGTGTTACCGAACAAATAATTTTTCCGGAAATAGATATTGATAAAATTAATAAAATAAACGGTATGGACATAACCATCGTTACAACCGCTCGCAACGATCAGGAATGTTTAGCCTTGTTAAAAGAATTCGGTTTTCCATTTAAAAATCAGAAAAAATAATATGGCAAAAGAATCAATCAAAGCAAAAGAAGTTAAAAGAGCAAAATTAGTTGCTAAATACGAAAGTAAACGGAAAGCTTACAAAGAAATAATCCGAATAAGCGATGATTACGAAGCAGTAAAAGCCGCACAAGTCGGATTACAGAAATTGCCTCCGAATTCAAACCCTATTCGTTTACATAATCGTTGTAAATTGACAGGAAGACCTAAAGGATATATGAGAACATTCGGTATTTCAAGAATAAATTTTCGAGAAATGGCATCCAAAGGTTTAATACCCGGAATAAAAAAAGCAAGTTGGTAATTATATTAATAAAGGATAGATAATAAGTATGAATACGGATCCGATAGCAGATTATTTGACAAGAATCAGAAATGCCGTTATGGCAAAACATAAAGTTGTAGAAATTCCTACATCTAACATTAAAAGAGCAATCACTAAAATACTCTTTGAAAAAGGATATATTTTGAATTATAAATTCGAAGATGATAAAAAAATCAATACTATAAAAATAGCTTTGAAATATCATCCTATATCCAAACAAAGTGCCATTAGTGAAATTAAACGTATAAGCAAACCGGGATTAAGGAAATATGTGAAAGCCGATGAACTGCCCCGCGTATTAAACGGTATGGGAATCGCCATCATTTCCACGTCTCAAGGTTTACTTTCCGATAAGGAAGCACGCACATTGCAAATAGGTGGAGAAGTTATTTGTTTCATAAGTTAATTAAGGAGGATAAATTATGTCAAGAATTGGAAAATTACCTATAGCAATACCCCAAGGCGTAACTATCAATGTAGATAGTAAAACTAATGAAGTAACCGTAAAAGGACCTCTTGGTGAAATAAAACAAAAAGTTGATCTGTGTATTACCATCGAAATGGAAAATTCGATTTTACATTTAAAAAGACACACCGAACAAAAACGTCATAAAGCCATGCACGGATTATACCGTTCATTAATAGCTAATATGGTAAAAGGTGTCTCCGAAGGTTTTACCATTACCCAAGAATTAGTGGGTACCGGATACAAAGCACAAGCAACCGACCAATTATTAAATTTATCGTTAGGATATTCACACAGTATTATCTTTGAATTACCCGACGAAATAAAAGTAGAAACCGTAACCGAAAAAGGGAAAAACCCCACTATTAAGTTAAGCTCCTACGATAAACAATTGTTGGGTCAAGTAGCTTCAAAGATCCGTTCATATCGTAAACCTGAACCGTATAAAGGAAAAGGTATTCGTTTTGCAGGCGAAATCGTTAGAAGAAAAGCAGGTAAATCAGCAGAAAAGAAATAAGAGAAACGTAATAATTATAGGAATGAAAGATCAAAAAACTTATAGAAGGAATCGGATAAAAAACAGAATCCGAAAATCTATTAAAGGAACGGAAGAACGTCCAAGATTATCTGTTTTTAGAAGTAATAAACAGATATATGCACAAATAATTAATGACAGAACGGGAACAACCATCGTTTCTGCATCATCAGCCATTGAATCTATTGAATCACAAAAGATACCCAAGATAGAAAAGGCTAAATTAGCAGGTAAAGAGTTAGCTGTTAAAGCCAAAGAAGCAGGATTAAATACCGTCGTTTTTGATCGCAACGGATATTTATATCACGGCAGAGTAAAATCCTTAGCGGATGCAGTAAGAGAAGAAGGTTTAATATTCTAAAATACAGTTATGTCAACAATAAAAAGAGTTAAGACAAGCGAAATTGAATTTAAAGATAGGCTGGTAAGTGTACAGCGGGTAACAAAAGTAACCAAAGGTGGACGAACATTCAGTTTTTCGGCTATCGTTGTTATCGGTAATGAAAACGGAATCGTCGGTTACGGTTTAGGAAAAGCAAAAGAAGTAAATATCGCTATCCAAAAAGGCGTTGAAGATGCTAAAAAACACCTTATTAAAGTTCCCGTATTAAAAGGAACCGTTCCTCACGCTCAAGAAGGAAAATACAGCGGAGCATTGGTATTAATTAAACCTGCAACACCCGGTACCGGTGTAATTGCGGGTGGTGCAATGCGTGCCGTTTTAGAAAGCGTTGGTGTTAAAAACGTGTTAGCTAAATCAAAAGGTTCTTCCAATCCTCATAGTGTTGTTAAAGCTACCATCGATGCTCTATCAAAAATGAAAGACCCTTACACGGTAGCTCAATTAAGAGGAATAGAATTAACAAGAGTGTTTAACGGCTAATAGTTATAAATAATGAAGAAATTAAGAATTACACAGGTTAAAAGTCAAATCGACAGACCGCAGGTGCAGAAAAGAACTATTACCGCACTGGGTATAAAAAAACTTAATCGTCCTATCGAAGTGGAAGCCACTCCTCAAATATTGGGGATGATAAATACGGTTAAGCATTTATTAAAAATTGAAGAAATATAGATAATAATCTGAAAGATACGATTTAAGAATATGAATTTACATAATTTAAAACCGGCAAAAGGTTCAACAAAAAGTACGAAACGTATAGGTAGAGGACAAGGATCAGGCAAAGGTGGTACATCAACCAAAGGACATAAAGGAGCTCAGTCTCGTTCCGGTTATTCACGAAAAGCCGGATTTGAAGGCGGTCAAATGCCTTTATACAGACGTGTTCCCAAATCAGGATTTAAAAATATTAATCGCATCGAATACAGTGCTATTAATGTTTCCAGTTTACAATATTTATACGATAAAAAAGGATTAACAACCATAGATCCAGAAACATTGTATGCTAATGGGTTGATTGCAAAAAAAGATTTAGTTAAAATTTTAGCTAACGGTGTTTTAAATGTTAAATTAGATGTTAAAGCTCATGCTTTCTCTGAAAAAGCAATACAAATAATAGAAGCACAAGGAGGAACAGCAATAAAATTATAATATGAAGAAATTAATAGCCACAATTAAAAACATTTATCATATTGAGGAATTACGAAATCGTATTCTTTATACTTTAGGTATTATTTTAATATATAGAGTTGGTTCTTATATTGCATTACCCGGTGTAGATGTTCAAGCGCTCTCTCAAACATCATTTACTTCCAATTCACGCGAAGGTTTGTTGGGTTTATTGGATATGTTTTCGGGAGGTGCTTTTTCTAATGCTTCCATTTTTGCGTTAGGAATTATGCCTTATATCTCTGCCTCGATTGTTATACAATTAATGACTTTAGTTGTGCCTTATTTTCAACGTTTACAAAAAGAAGGTGAAAGCGGACGTAAGAAAATTACTCAAATAACAAGATTTTTAACCATTGCGGTTACAGCTTTGCAAGCTCCGGCTTATTTATCAAACTTGGTATCTCGAGTAGGCTTCAGTTCAGGAGTTTTCCATTCATTTACCGGCGAACCCATTCTTCAAGGATCAGGTTTGCCCACTTCGTTTATTTTTGTCTCCCTCATCGTTCTTGTTTCAAGCACCTTATTTATTATGTGGCTGGGTGAAAAAATAACTGATAAAGGTATTGGTAACGGTATTTCCCTTTTGATTATGATAGGTATTATAGCTCGTTTACCGTTTGCTTTATCGGCTGAATTTGCTTCTAAAGTTGCTGAAAGCGGAAATGGAGGTTTGATTACGTTCCTTATTGAAATTTTAATGTTAGTAGTTGTAATCCTTATTTCCATTTTATTAGTTCAAGGCACTCGTAAAATACCTGTTCAATATGCTAAACGAATTGTAGGTAACAAACAATACGGAGGTCAAAGACAATATTTACCCATTAAAGTAAATGCTGCCGGTGTTATGCCAATTATTTTTGCACAAGCTATTATGTTTTTACCGCTAACAATTATGGGTTTTGCAAACAATAGTGAAACAATGGGGGCTATAGCTGCTGCTTTAACAGACAATACAGGTTTTTGGTATAATTTTGTTTTTGGTATATTAATAATTTTATTTACCTATTTTTATACAGCCATTACATTTAATCCAAGTCAAATTGCCGATGATATGAAAAAGAATGGTGGTTTTATTCCCGGTATTAAACCCGGAAAAAAGACTGTTGAATTTATTGATAATGTTATTTCAAAAGTAACATTACCCGGCTCCATTTTTTTAGCTTTCATTGCTATTATGCCTTCTTTTGCTCGATTATTTGGCATTAACTCTCAATTTGCTCAATTCTTTGGAGGTACGTCTTTGCTAATTTTAGTTGGGGTTGTGTTGGATACATTACAACAAATCGAAAGCCATTTGTTAATGAGACATTACGACGGATTAACCAAATCGGGAAGAATAAAAGGACGAAATACACTTCCTATATAATGAGGAAAGAAAAAGTCGAAAAATGATACATTTTAAGACAGAAAAAGAAATAGATATTATAAAACAAAGTTCTTTGATAGTTGGCAAAACCTTGGCTGAAGTGGCTAAGTTAATTCAACCGGGTATAATGTGTAAAGTTTTAGATCAAGTAGCTGAAGAATATATCCGTGATAACAATGCAGTACCTTCGTTTAAAGGGTATAACGGATTCCCAGCAACCTTATGTATTTCAGTAAACGATGTAATTGTACACGGAATCCCCGGAAATTATGAACTGCAAAACGGTGATATTGTTTCGGTAGATTGTGGTGCTAAGAAAAACGGATTTCATGCCGATTACGCGTATACATTTCAAGTGGGTGAAGTAGCCAAAGAAATACAACTACTTTGTGAACGCACAAAAGAATCGTTATACCAAGGCATCACTGAAGCAAAAGATGGGAATAAAATCGGTGATATTGGTAATGCAATTCAAACGTATGTTGAAAGTTTTGGATATTCTGTAGTTAGAGAGTTAATAGGTCATGGTGTAGGAAAAAATTTACATGAAAGACCCGATGTACCAAATTATGGACACAAAGCAAGTGGTATTAAAATAAAAAAAGGTATGGTTTTCTGTATAGAACCCATGATTAATTTAGGTCAACGTTACATACGAATAGATAAAGACGGATGGACCACACGAACCGCCGACGGTACACCTTCAGCACACTTTGAACACATGGTAGCTATCAGAGAAACAGGAACAGAACTTATATCAACCTACGAATATTTAGAAGAAGTATTAATAAATAAAAAATAAATGGCAAAACAGTCATCAATAGAACAAGACGGTATAGTACTCGAATCACTCGGAAATGCAATGTTTCGTGTTGAACTTGAAAACGGGCATAAAGTAATAGCTCATATTTCGGGAAAGATGAGAATGCACTATATTAAAATTTTACCCGGTGATAAGGTGAAAATGGAAATGTCTATCTATGACTTGTCAAAAGCCAGAATCATATTTAGGTATAAAAATTAAGATAATATAATCATGAAAGTTAGAACATCAGTAAAGAAAAGATCAGACGATTGTAAAATTGTTCGTCGTAAAGGGGTTGTTTATGTGATTAACAAAAAAAATCCTAAATTTAAACAAAGACAAGGATAAAATATTTATAAGATAGATAAACAAAATAGAAGTATATGGCAAGAATTGCTGGTATTGATTTACCAAAAAACAAAAGAGGAGAAATCGGTTTAACGTACATCTACGGTATCGGAAGAACTACCGCTCAAAAAATATTGTCGCAAGCCAATGTTTCTTGGGATAAAAAAGTTCAAGATTGGGATGATAACGATTTGAATGCTATTCGTACAATTATCGGAGAGATAAAAATTGAAGGAGCATTGCGTTCGGAAGTGCAAACAAACATTAAACGTTTAATGGACATTGGTTGCTATCGAGGCATACGTCACCGTATCGGATTACCACTCAGAGGACAATCAACAAAAAACAATGCGCGAACGCGTAAAGGAAGAAAAAAAGTTGTTGCCAATAAGAAAAAGGCAACGAAATAAGAATTAGAAAATAAACTTTAAGAGAATAAAATATCGTTTATGGCAAAATCAACAAAAGTTACGAGAAAAAGAGTCGTAAAAGTAGATGCAATAGGCAAAGCATTCGTACAGGCATCGTTTAATAATGTTATTGTTACATTAACAAACAATTTCGGTCAAACCATTTCGTGGTCTTCAGCCGGAAAAATGGGTTTTAGAGGTTCTAAAAAAAACACCCCTTATGCAGCTCAAATGGCAGCACAAGATGCCGCTAAAGTTGCCTTTGATTTGGGATTAAGAAAAGTAAAAGTGTTTGTTAAAGGGCCCGGAGGCGGACGTGAATCTGCTGTTAGAACCATCAATGCAGCCGGTATCGAAGTTACCGAAATAGTTGATGCTACACCACTACCACACAATGGTTGTAGACCTCCCAAAAGAAGAAGAGTTTAATAATTACGTAAACATTATAATTATAATATAAAAATGGCAAGATATATTGGTCCAAAATCGAAAATTGCAAGAAAATTTAAAGACCCCATATACGGTCCCGATAAATATTTGGAAAAGAAAAACTATCCTCCCGGACAACATGGAGTGACTAAAAAAAGAGGAACCGGAAAAGTTTCAGAATACGGATTACAATTACAAGAAAAACAAAAAGCTAAATACACCTATGGCATTTTAGAAAAACAATTTAAAAATATTTTCCAAAAAGCTTCTTCCAAAAAAGGTATTACCGGTGAAATTTTATTGCAATTAATTGAATCTCGTTTAGATAATATAGTCTATCGTTTAGGGATAGCTCCTACCAGAGCAGGTGCCCGTCAATTAGTTTCACATAAACATATTGTTGTAAACGGGGAAGTGGTTAATGCCCCTTCTTATACCCTTAAAGTAGGTGATATTGTTGCCGTTAGAGAACGCTCTAAAGCTTCTGAAGCTATCTTGGATTCTTTAAGTCGCCACTCTGCAAGTAGATATCCCTGGTTGGAATGGGACACCAACAGTATGTCCGGTAAATTTATGATGCTCCCTTCAAGAGATATGATTCCGGAAAACATTCAAGAACAATTGATTATTGAATTATATTCTAAATAATAGTTAAGCTAATTACAAATAAAAAAAATATAAAAAATGGTTACAATACCTTTTCAAAAACCGGATAAAGTAATAATGTTGGAAGCAAACGATTCCTTTGGAGTGTTTGAGTTTCGACCTTTAGAACCCGGTTACGGAGTTACAATAGGAAATGCACTTCGTAGAGTGTTATTATCTTCCTTAGAAGGATTTGCAATAACATCACTTAAAATCGAAGGTGTTATGCATGAGTTTTCAACTATTCCGGGCGTACTTGAAGATGTTACCGATATAGTTTTAAACATTAAACAAATCCGTCTTAAAAGCAAGATTGAAGATCAAAGCAGTGAGAAAATTCGATTTACCATTATGGGTCAAAACGAATTTAAAGCCGGCGATATGAACAATTTTTTAAGCAGTTTTCAAGTTTTGAACGAAGATCTCCATATATGTTCAATGGAACCTAATGTGAAATTAGATATCGAAATAACCATTGATAAAGGTCGTGGTTATGTAACGGTAGAAGAAAACCGTCAAATACATGACGAAATTGGCGTTATAGCTTTAGATTCTATCCATACTCCTTTAAAAAATGTGATGTATAGAGTTGAAAACTATCGTGTAGAACAAAAAACCGACTTTGAGAAATTGATTATCGAAATCACTACTGATGGTTCTGTTCACCCTAAAGAGGCTCTTAAAAAAGCTGCGAAAGTGTTGATTCATCATTTTATCCTTTTCTCAGAAGATAGAATTACCATGAATGTGGACGAAATTTCGTTGAGCGAAGAATTTGACGAAACTTCTTTACATACGCGCCAATTATTGAAACAGAAATTAATAGATATGGATCTTTCGGTTAGAGCATTAAATTGTTTGAAATCAGCCGATATTGAAACCTTGGGAGATTTAGTAGCTATTCATAAATCCGATTTACTCAAACTTAGAAATTTCGGTCGCAAATCGCTTACTGAATTAGAAGAATTGGTAAAATCAAGAAGCTTGGAATTCGGGATGAATGTAGCCAAATACAAATTAGATTTAGAAAAAGATTAATAGATAAGAGATATGAGACACGGGAAAAAAGTAAATCATTTAAGCAGAACAAGCGCACATCGTCAGGCTATGTTGTCGAATATGGCAACCTCCCTGATTACTCATAAACGAATTACCACTACAGTAGCTAAAGCTAAAGCACTTAGAAAATATGTTGAACCTTTGCTTACCAAAGCTAAATGCGATTCAACGCATTCACGTCGTGTAGTGTTTAGTTATTTGCAAGATAAAAACGCTATTTCGGAACTTTTTAGAGAAATATCACAGAAAATTGCCGACAGACCGGGTGGTTATACCCGTATTCTTCGTACCGGTTTTCGTGCCGGAGACGGTGCCGAAATGTGTATCATCGAATTGGTCGACTATAACGAAAACTATACGCAAAGTAAAGAAGCTAAAAAAGCCAAAACTAAAACAACTCGTCGTGGTAGAACTAAAAAATCAGAAAAAGATAATGTTGTCGCCACAAGTCCTGTTGCTGAAGTTAAAGAAGCTCACGCTGAAGAAGCTCCTGTAATACAAGAACCTGTTGATAAAGAATAATAAAGTTTATTGTATATTATATAAAAGCGTTGTTCTTAACAAAGTGCAACGCTTTTTTTGTGCCAAGTAAAGCATTCAGTTTTCGTATTCCGAGTTGGCGTATGTCTTGTGTCAACAAAAGATTTATAACCAATGGTTTGTACGAATTATAGAAGTTGTGAGCAGGTGATGGTCCATTATCTATTCGCTCTTTATTGGAATGCTTATATCCATAGACCTAACAGGTTTTGAAACTTGAAAGGTCTTAAATAAAATCTGATAGGGGGTGTTATAACTTTCATTTTTTATATATTTTTCATACTGTAAGTGCCGAATATAATTTATTGTTTTTGAATAAAGTTATTGGTTATGAATGAAAATATAATCGCTTGTTCTTTTTGCTTGACCCAAATGAACCAAAAAGTCGGAAGAAAGACAGTTTCTCTAAATCTCTAGCAAGGGAAGACTAACAAAAGTATTGAAATGAAAATGCTTAATTCCTGAAATTAAGTTTGCGTTCTTTGCCAAAATCCTCTGTATTTTTTGGGGTTAAAAAAGAAATAACCACCTATAAATAATTAACAACAAAAGTAAATCTTTCGAAAACGAAATCATTTAAAGATGTGACAAACCTACAACCCCTAAGCTATTTTGCAATTTTTTTTCATCTTAGGGGGTAAGTGTGGCTTTTGTTCCTGTAAATTTGAAGCAAAAAACTTAAAAATAACGACTTTTCTCGTTAATAGCCAAAGTAATATAAAATCTGATCGCAGAATAGCTTATTTATCTTTCTTTTTATTTTTCTTTTTATCTTTTGTCGAATCATCATTAGTAGATTGCACTTCTTCGCTTTCTTGATTTTCGTTATCGCTTGCAATTTTTTCTTTCTTTTTATCGTTTTTCTTTTCCGGATATTGATATAGACTTACGTAATGATTGGTATTAAAGAGGGGTTTGATGACTTTTAAGATGTCTTCTTTGGTTAACTCATTAAGTAAGGTTTGGTAGGTAGTGTAATCGTTTAATGGATCGCCGTTAAAGTATTTTTCGGAAATATAATTGCTCCAATACGCATTTTTTTGTAGATTATTTTCCAAAGATTTTTTGATTTGTTCCTTGGCTTTGTGTAATTCTTCGTCGGTAAATCCTTTTGTTAATAATTTATTATAAATATCAAAAACTGTTTTACCTATTTTTTTAGCTTTTTTGGGATCGCAATTCAAGTAAACAAGTGAAGAATATTCGGTTAGGGGATATTTGCTGTAATCGAATTGTAAAGCGGGAGAATAGGTGCTACCCATTTTTTCTCGTATAACTTCCAGTGCTCTGATCTCTAATACTTCCTGAAAAATATCCATACATAAATTAGTTTTCAGGTTCCATTCATATTCACCGCTGAAAACAATAGCGATAGTACTTCTATCATCCACACCTACATATATATCGGAATTTTTTGTTTCATCGGGGAAGCCGTAGTAAACGTTTTTAAACATATCCTTTTTATTGGAAGTAGGAAGACTTCCAATGTATTTTTCGATAAGTGGTAAAATAGAGTCTTTGTTAATATTGCCAACAAAGGTGAAGACCAAATTTCCGGCGTTACTAAAACGGTCTTTATATACTTCAATGGCTTGTTTATAAGTAGCATTGTTGAGGAATGTTTCATCAAGGATAGCAGGTTTACGAGGGTCATTTTGGGTGATGGTTTTGACAAGAGTGTCTAAAAATATATAAGCAGGGTCACCGGTTACAAATTTCATTTGATTTTTTGCTTCGGAAATAATGGCTTTAAAAGCAGTTTCATCATAACGGGGAGCATCGTAATAAAGATAAAGCAATTGCAACATGGTTTCAAAATCTTTAGGGGTAGTATTTCCATAAAATCCGTTTGAAATTTCATGAATATATGGAGTTATGCTTACATTTTTTCCTTTTAACAATTTCCCAAGGGCGATATAATCAAAATCGCCTAAGCCGGAGCGTTCTACCAATTCAACAGCAAATTGAGTGGAAGGGAAGTCATACAAAGTAAACAAAGAAGAACCACCGGGTGCTTTAGCTTCCATAACAATTTCATCAGCATTGTATTCCGTTGATTTTATGATTACTTTAATTCCATTTTCCAAAGTGTATTCGGTGGCATTAATGTCGTTTAATTCTTTCGAAGATTTGACTTTACATCCTGTTAATTCTTTGGTGATAAGTGGTTTGATTTTGAAAGTATCTACATAAGCGGTTACTTTTTTGTAGTCACCTTTTTTAAGGACGGCTTTAGTTTCGTCTTCGGTAAGGATGTGCAAGCCTTCTTTTTCAGGTCCTGTAATCACGATAACAAAATTTTCGTCGGTAATCCATTCTTTAGCTAAGGCACTTATTTCTTCCACTTTAACGGATTCAAGTAATCTTTTCGTTTGCCCGTAGCGAATTTTTGCTCCCATAATAGGGCTGCCTGAGATAAAGTTGTTTACATATTCTCCTGCCAAAGTAGAAGATAAAGTTTTATCGGCTTCGTTGGCCTCTTTTTCCAAATTGGCAAGTAAATCTTCTTTAGCTCGTTCGAATTCACTTTGAAGGAATCCGAACTGTTTAACACGTTCTTCTTCTGTAAGGAGGAGTAATAAGGCTTCTTTCATTTGATTTTCTTTGGCAATGGCAAATCCTGAATACGCATCCACATTGCCAACGAATTCGCTGTAATAACTTCCTGCTTGAATAACGGGACAAGCTGGGTCTTGTTGGAGCTCATTAAAACGTTCGCTAATCATGGTATTATAGAGGTCATGTAAAATGCTTGTACGATAATCTTGTATGGTTTTTGGGCGAAAGCCTTTGTGTTTACGAATAGTAAATAGTTGGCTGTATGTTGCTTCTTTGTCGGTAGCACGAGCAACAAGAATTTCTTTGTTTTCACCTATTGGGTACATGATTTTTTCGGGTACGTTCTCAGGATTTTGTAGTGAACCGAATAATTCTTTAATTTTTGTTTCTACATAATTAACATCAATGTCTCCAACAACAACAATGGCTTGTAGATTAGGTCGATACCAAGATTTATAAAAACTACGTAATGTTTCATGTTTGAAGGCTTTTAAATTTTCATAGGTTCCGATTGGCAAACGATTGGCATAACGAGAATTGGTAAAGACAATAGGGAACCAAATTTTACGCATACGTTCGTCGGCATTTTTACCGGTACGCCATTCTTCAATAATAACGCCGCGTTCGGCATCTATTTCTTTGCTTTCCATTTGCAAATTAGCAGCCCAATCTTGGAGTACTAAAAATCCGCTGTCGAGTTGTCCTTGGTTGTCGGAGGGAACGGTTAGCATGTAAACGGTTTCATCAAAGCTGGTGTAAGCATTGATGTCTCCGCCAAAACGCATTCCAATGGATTGCATATAACTGACTAATTTATTTTTCTCGAAGTGTTTACTTCCATTAAACGCCATGTGTTCGGTGAAATGAGCCAATCCTACTTGTTCGTCAGTTTCTTGCATCGAACCAGCTTTGACGGCTAAACGTAATTCTACTCTTTTTTCGGGTTTGGAGTTTTTACGAATATAATATACCAATCCATTATCTAATTTTCCGATTTTGATTTTCGGATCAATGGGTAATTCTTTGTTTCCGTTTACAGGTTGTTGTGTATAAGCGAAAGAAACTACAAAGCAGATGATAAGGGTTAAAAATAGTTTTAATTTTGTATTCATATAGTGTGATAAATTATAATAGTATTTAATTAATGGATAAATTCAATTTTTGTTTAAATAAAAGTATTGCCGGATTGGTTTCTATCATTTTTTTAAATTTTTCATCTGGATCAATAATTTTGGTTTCTATTTTTTTTGTGTGGTTAATCTGAATAGTAAAGGTGTATTTTATGCCGGTTTCATTATATAATATATGCAAAAGTGGAAGCATGGCATCTTTGATTTCTTTTTCGGCAATGGAATTGGCTACTTCAAAAATTAGTTTTTCTTCTTTAATAAGAGGAACTTGTTCGTTTAAAAGCATACGAGCAGCAATGGCACTTGGGGTAGCTTTTTCTACAAGTTTTTTCCAATTTTGAGTTAGAAATTCAACAGGGTCTTTGTCATTGCAATCGCATTCTTCGGCTATACCTTCTTTAAATTCTTCGGGTTCTTGAGCATAATCGGGAGCAATATCCCGAGTTTGAATTTCATTTATTTGATTGACTAAGGCTTGAGTTGTTTGTGATGTGTCGTTATTAAAAAAGGATTTAATATTTACGGTTTGCATGGATATGGGTTCGGCGTTTGTTTGTCGTTTGAAAGCCGGTGCTTGGTTGTTGATGGTCGGGGGAAGTGCTTCATCGGTTTTAGTGATTTTTGGTTCGGGTTTTGGTTCAAGTTTGTAGGAGGAGGGGGTTTCGTTTAAACTGTTTTTAACGGGATTGATTTTTTTTTTAGCACACATCATCAAAGCTAATTCGACATGTAAACGTTTGTTATTAGCATTTTTATAAGCGGCATCGCAGCGGTTGAAAATATCGAGGCATTCGAGCATAAAGCCCGAATCTAATTGTTTGGCTTGTTCTATATAAAGTTGTGTAATGTTTTCGCCGGTTTCCAACAGCTTGGTTACTCCAAGTTTGCATACCATTAAATTTCGGATATGTTCGCTAATACTTTCTAAAAAACGTTGACCGTCAAATCCTTTTTCAATAATATCGTTAAATTGAACAAGTACTTGGGCTATATCGCCTTCGTTAAGGGCCTTAATTAATTTAAAAAAGTATTTAAAATCAATAATATTAAGATTTTCAATGATATGGTCGTAGGTAATATTTCCATCGGAAAAATTTACAGCTTGGTCAAAAATGGAAAGGGCATCGCGTAAACTGCCGTCGGCTTTCTGCCCGATAATTTCCAAAGCAGCTTTTTCGAAGGAAACATTTTCTTTTGAAGCTACAAATTCTAAATGGGAAACGATGTCATTGGTTTTAATTCTTTTAAAATCAAATATTTGACAACGTGATAATATGGTGGGTAAGATTTTATGTTTTTCGGTAGTAGCAAGGATAAATTTTACATAAGCAGGCGGTTCTTCCAATGTTTTTAAAAAAGCATTGAAAGCGGCAGCACTGAGCATGTGAACTTCATCAATTATATACACCTTATAGGTAGCTCCTTGCGGAAGAATGCGTACTTGTTCGACCAAGGCTCTGATATCGTCGACCGAATTGTTGGAAGCAGCATCAAGTTCAAAGAAATTGAAGGATGCCGATTGGTTAAATGCCAAACAAGATTCGCATTGGTTGCAGGCTTCACCTTCGTCGGTAAGATGATGACAATTGATTGTTTTGGCTAAAATACGGGCACAGGTTGTTTTGCCTACACCGCGAGGTCCACAAAATAAAAATGCTTGAGCAACCTGATTTTGCCGAACGGCATTTTTTAGGGTAGTAGTAATTGACCCTTGCCCAACAATGGTTCTAAATGTTGAAGGGCGATATTTCCTTGCCGATACAATAAAATTTTCCATTCAATTCTTTTGTTTTGATGTTTGGCAAAAGTACTAAAAATTCCTTTAAAATAAAACAGAAAAGCTATATTTTTTGTAATTAAATAATAAATTAAAATATAATATAAATAATTAAAAAATAAGTCGTTACGAAATTTTAATGTAGGGGTTTGAGTATCAAAATATTTAATTAAAAATTCTCAATATCATCCGTGGTACAAAGCTGGAAATTATAACAAATCGAGTTCTAATTTGGCTTCATCGGATAATTTATCCATATCCCAAGGAGGGTAAAATGTGATTTTTACCTGTACGTTTCTGATTTCGGGTATTTGTTCAATGGCATTTTTCACTTCATTAGGGAGACTTTCGGCAACCGGACAGTTGGGTGAAGTCAAGGTCATAGTAATCGTTACATCGTTTTTATCGGAAAAATCAATGGTATAAATTAATCCCAAATCCCAAATATTAACTGGAATTTCTGGGTCGTATACTTGTTTTAAGGCTTTAATTATTTCTTCTTGTAATGCTTCTTTGCTTTTCATTTTTATTATTTTCCCTTATTTTTATAAGCGACGGCATATAGTTTCATTTGTTTAATCATAGATACCAGACCGTTGGAACGGGTAGGGGATAAATGATTTTTTAATCCGATTTCGTCTAAATAGTGTAATGGAGCGTTGATAATTTCGTCGGGTGTTTGTTCTGAAAGCACACGAATTAAAAGATTAACAATGCCTTTTGTAATGATAGCATCGCTATCGGCACTAAAAAAAATAAGTCCGTTTTTGAATTCGGCATGTAACCAAACATTGGATTGACAACCTGAAATCAGGTAAGAATCGGTTTTATAGGCAGGGTCAATAAGGGGTAATGATTTTCCCAATTCGATGATATAGTTATATTTATCCATCCAATCGTCGAAACATTCAAACTCTTCAATAATTTTTTCTTCAATTTCTTGTGTTGACATATTAATGAATTTTATAAGCATTAAAACGTAATAAATGATCGGCAAGAACCAAAGCTGTCATGGCTTCAATAACCGGTATTACTCTGGGTGAAACACATAAATCGTGCCTCCCTCCGGCTATATAAACAGCAGGTTCTCCTTTTTTGTTTAGGCTTTGTTGGTCTTGCATAATGGCAGGTATAGGTTTGAATGCCATAGAGAAATTAATAGGTTCTCCATTAGAAATTCCGGCTTGAATACCGCCCGAATGGTTTGTTAAAGTATGAAAATCGTTTGAATACAGGTCGTTATGTTCAGAACCTCGCATCGAAACGGCATTAAATCCGGTTCCGAATTCAATACCTTTGGCGGCAGGGATACTCATTAAAGCTTTGCTTAAATCGGATTGTAATTTGTCGAAAACGGGTTCTCCTAATCCGATGGGGACATTGTTGACACAGCAATCTATTTGAGCCCCAATCGTATCGTTTTCTTGACAAACGGTTTCCAATAAATGCATCATTTTTTCGGCTGCAATTGTGTCTGGACAGTGTAAGGTGTTGGATGATAAGTTGTTTAATTCAATTGGAATTGTTTTATCAATGGAGATATTACCTATACGGGATGTATATGCGATAATTTGTAGGTTAAATTGTTGAAGATACATCATCGCAAAACAACCGCTAATTACGCGGGCTAAAGTTTCTCGTGCCGATGCCCTTCCATTGCCATTGTGGTCCGGATTTCCGTATTTTTTCCAATACGTAAAATTGGCGGATGAAGGTTTTAAAACGTCTTTATTATCTTCGTAATGAGATGAATCAATGTCGTTGTTGCGGATTAAACATGCAATTGGCGTTCCGGTAGTAGTGTTATGTATAATTCCCGATATAAATTCGATTTTATCTTCTTCAAAGCGTGTTGAAGTATAAGGGAAAAT
>CAYZQG010000018.1:0-18346 GCA_964480685.1 uncultured Lentimicrobiaceae bacterium | reverse complement strand
ACAAAATCAATGGTTTCGACTATCAATTCTTTGTTTTTCCGCAAAAGCGTTTTTGTTCCATGTACATTCTCCATGATTTTAATCCAAACAGAATGAATGAAATACAAACCTTTAGCAGCTTTCAATAAAGCCTGATTGGACAAAAAAGTTTTGATAAGTTCCAATTTTTCGTCGGAAAAAACAATATCGCCTCCAATAAAATGGGAGAAATTTCTTGTTTTCCAAGAGTATAAGGTGCTTTTTGGAATGCTTTTATAATCATTTTTTTCGAGTAATCCCAATTGGAATTGTATCGCAAAATCTGTATGATAAGACTGTTTCATAGCATGTTGTATTTAAGCTAAAAAATATTTTTCCGGTTACGAAGATAAAACAAAAAATAGTACATTTGGATATTGATTTTAATGAACCCAATAATTTACCATCTGTCACTTTTGGTAGTGTATCAAATTAGGGCATGGAAAAATACCCCTCCCTACCCTCCCACTTGGAGTGAAACGGAAACGTAAGTTCAGCAAAGCTAAAGCATGAGTACCTTACTTTAAAAATCAAACCGCTACACGAATAAATTGGGAGACTTTTAAAAAGAATAGAACTATTTTTTGCGTTCTTTGCGGTTAAAATTAAAATCTGTGGGCAAAAAAATTTTCTCGTCTTTAACCTTTCGATCTTTGACTTTAGACTTTAAAAGCTGTGTTTATCCGTAGCATCGGTCTCATCCCTGTGCTATCCGTCCAAAAAAACTGAGAATGGACAATTTTCTCGATAGAAGGCACCGTTTGCTATCGGCTATCTTTTGTTTTCTCATTTTTTAATATAATCATGGCGAAAATCTTTTACCTCAAAAAAATATTGTATTTTTGTACGATTAAATTTTCTAGAAAAGAAAAAATATAACTAGCAGTCAATAAGAAAAATATATAAATAATGAAAAAAATAATCGAATGTGTTCCTAATTTCAGTGAAGGATGTAATATGGAAATTATCCATCAAATCACGGCAGAAATCGAAAAAATTGAAGGTGTAAAACTGTTGGATATTGACCCCGGAGTAACCACCAATCGCACGGTAGTAACCTTTGTTGGGTCTCCCGATGAAGTATGCGAAGCTGCATTTCAATGTATTAAAAAAGCACAATCGTTAATTGACATGCGTAAACACAAAGGCGATCATCCACGATTCGGTGCCACCGATGTATGTCCTTTAGTTCCGGTATCGAATATTAGCATGGACGAAACGGTTGTTTATGCTCGCAAACTTGCCGAACGAGTTGGTAAAGAATTAAATATTCCTGTTTATTGTTATGAATATGCTGCTTACGAAGAAAAATATCGCAATTTGGCTCATTGCCGTCAAGGCGAATACGAAGGATTAAAAGAAAAACTTGCCGATAAAAATTGGAAACCCAATTTTGGACCAACTATTTTTGATGAACATATAGCTAAATCGGGAGCAACGGCAATCGGAGCCAGAGATTTTTTAGTAGCGGTAAACTACAATTTAAATACTACTTCAACGCGTCGAGCTAACGCTATTGCTTTTGATGTCAGAGAAAAAGGCAGACCCGATAGAGAAGGCAATCCCATTACCGGAAAAATTAAGAAAAATGAAAACGGCGAAACTATCATGATTCCGGGCACCTTAAAAGCCGCTAAAGCCATTGGTTGGTATATCGATGAATACGGCATTGCACAGGTTTCGATGAATTTAACCAATATTTCGGTAACTCCTTTACACATTGCATTTGACGAAGTTTGTCGTTGTGCACAGCAACGCGGTGTTCGGGTAAGCGGATGCGAAATAGTTGGATTAGTTCCTAAAAAAGTATTGATAGATGCCGGAAAATATTATTTGGAAAAACAACAACGTTCCGTAGGAATTTCTGAAAAAGAAATTATTAAAATAGCGGTTAAATCGATGGGATTAGACGATTTAAAACCATTTAAACCCGAAGAAAAAGTCATTGAATTTCTGTTGGAAGCCGAACAAAAAGAAGCTAAATTAGTGGATATGACCTGTATAGAATTTGCCGATGTAACCGCCAGCGAAAGTCCGGCACCCGGAGGAGGTTCCATAGCTGCTTATATAGGAGCATTGGGAGCTTCGTTAGGAACCATGGTAGCCAATCTTTCGGCACATAAACCCGGATGGGACGAGCAATGGAAACAATTTTCCGATTGGGCTGAAAAAGGTGAAAAATTAAAAAATGAACTCTTGTTTTTAGTCGATGAAGATACCCGTGCATTTAATAAAATAATGGATGCTTTCGGTTTACCTAAAACTACCGAGGAAGAAAAAACATTACGGTCAAAAGCAATACAGGATGCCACAAAATATGCCATTGAAGTTCCGTATAAAACTATGTGTAAAGCCTTTGAAGCCTTCGACTTATGTTATGCAATGGCTGATTTTGGCAATCCTAATTCGGTTTCCGATGCCGGTGTGGGAGCTTTGTGTATTCGTTCTGCCGTGATGGGAGCGTATTTAAATGTAAAAATCAATGCTTCTTCGTTGAAAGATAAAGAATTTGCGGAAACTATTTTGCTTAAAGCAGAAAAAATCTATAAAGATACGCTCGACAAAGAAAATGATATTTTGAAGATAGTATGGAATAAAATTTAATAATATTATAAAAAATTGTATTTTTGCATAAATAAAAAAAATAAAAATGAGATATAAAAAATTGTTACTTAGTGTGTTTTTTCTTAGTATTTTTTGCGGATTTTCATTCCAAAATGTGCAAGCTCAAAAAAAGAAAGCATATATAAAAGGAGTTGTTACCCAATATACTTCTCACGATAGCATTGAATTATTTGATGCATTAGACCGTAATAGGGTGGTTATTGAAAAAGTAAGTGTAGATAAAAAAGGGAATTTTACATTTTATTTTAATCCGGCAGAAATTGGATTCTATACCGTTGTTTTTCAAAAAGCTAAAAATGTATTAATCGTTCTTTCGCCCAATACTCCGGTCGAATTAAGTTTTGATGCCACACAAGGCATTCTTACTAAATCGGAAGGATCGAAAGAAAATGAATTGTTACGGCAATATTATATCATCATGTCGAAAGCTACCCGGAAAAAAGACAGTTTGGAAAAAGCATATAAAACAAATCCCGATCCTGAAATTCGCAAACAACTGAATTTATTGGATCAAGAATGGGTTTTACAATTAAAGGATTTATGTTTAAAAAATCCCTCTAATTTTGCTTCGGCTTTTCTCATTGAAAATCTTCCATCCGAAAACTTCTTTAGCGTTCACGATACCGTTTTATCGGCATTGATTAACCTATATCCGAACAATGCTTTTATTAAAGCAAAATATGAGGAAATAGCCTCCTCCAAAAAAACGGCTATTGGCTCATTAGCTCCCGAAATTGCCTTACCCGATACGAGTGGAAATATTGTTAAATTATCTTCTTTCAAAGGGAAAATCGTTATTATAGATTTTTGGGCATCATGGTGTGGACCTTGTCGCCGAGAAAGCCCAAATATGGTTAAAATATACCAAACATACCATAATCAAGGAGTGGAAATTTTTGGAGTTTCGTTAGACCAAAGCCGAACCAATTGGATTGGAGCTATCCTCTCCGACGGATTAATGTGGACACAAGTAAGCGACTTAAAACGTTGGCAATGTCAAGCCGGTTTGGATTACGGTATTCGAAGTATTCCTTCTACTATATTGATTGACAGAGAGGGAAGAATTGTTGCCAAAGACTTACGCGGCGAAGAATTAGCTGCTAAAGTCAAAGAATTGTTGGATAAAGAGTAATATTTATTCCAAAAATTACCATAACTCTATTTACATAGATATGAGTTCACCTACATACACCTTGCTTTCAGATATTAATTCTCCTTCAGACCTTAAAAAATTAAAAGAAGAAGAATTAATTCTTTTGTGTGAAGAACTTCGACAATATATTATTGAAGTTACTTCTACTAATCCCGGACATCTCGGTGCCAGTTTAGGTACGATAGAATTAACGGTAGCTATTCATTATGTGTTTGATACACCCTATGATAAATTAGTTTGGGATGTAGGTCATCAAGCATACGCCCATAAAATCTTAACCGGACGCCGTGACGCTTTTATAAACAACCGTAAATATAACGGCATAAGCGGTTTCCCTAAAATGAGTGAAAGCCCATACGATGCTTTTGGCGGAGGACATGCTTCCATTTCCATTTCCTCGATTTTAGGAATGGCGATGGCATCGCAATTGGACGGCAATGAAGATAGAAATCATGTTGCTGTTATTGGAGATGGAGCCTTAACAGGCGGTGTTGCTTTTGAAGGATTGAATCATGCCGGCAGTACCAATACCAATATGTTGGTCATTCTTAACGATAACGGCATGGCAATAGATGAAAATGTAGGAGCTTTAAGCAAATATTTAATTCGCTTAAGTACATCAAAAGCATACAATAATTTTAAAGATAAAATATGGAATTTTTTATCTTATAATAAGCGAATGCGTACTCGAAATAGAGTACAACAAATGCAAAATGCCATTAAAGGAAGTATTTTAAAAGGAAGTAACCTCTTCGAATCTTTAGGCTTTCGGTATTTTGGTCCTATCGACGGGCACGATGTAATTTCGATGGTACATTATTTACAAGATATTAAAAAAATAAAAGGAGCTAAATTATTACATTGCCTAACGATAAAAGGAAAAGGATTAAAACAAGCCGAAAACGACCAAACCCTTTATCATGCCCCCGGTTTGTTTGATAAAGAAACAGGAGAAATAATTCATATCCCAACCAGTCCCGATACCGTTGAAAAATATCAAATCGTATTTGGAGAAACAATCTGTGAATTGGCTCGACAAAACCCCAAAATCGTAGGCGTTACTCCGGCAATGGCAAGCGGATGTTCGTTGGATATTATGATGAAAGAATTTCCAAAACGAACCTTCGATGTCGGTATAGCCGAGCAACATGCCGTAACCTTTTCAGCCGGGTTGGCAGCCAACGGATACATCCCTTTTTGCAACATTTATTCAAGCTTTCTACAACGAAGTTATGATCAAATTATCCACGATGTAGCATTACAAAATTTACACGTAATTTTTTGTATAGACCGTGCCGGCTTAGTTGGTGAAGATGGAGCTACTCATCACGGAATCTATGATTTGGCATTTCTACGCTGTATTCCAAATATAATTATTTCATCTCCATTAAATGAACTGGAATTAAGAAATCTAATGTACACAGCCGTTCAAACACCCTCCCCTTTTGCCATTCGCTATCCGCGCGGAAAAGGTGTTAAAAACGGATGGAAAAATAAAAATTTTGAAACCATTCCCATCGGAAAAGCACAACAATTGATGTGGGGCGAAAATATTGCCGTTCTTTCAATCGGACATATCGGTAATAATGTTTTAAAAGCCGTACAACTTATTGAAAAAAATTACAATAAAAAGGTGGCTTCTTTTGATATGCGGTTTCTCAAACCTTTAGATGAAGAACTTTTACACGATATATGTAAAAACTACCAACACATCATTACCGTTGAAAACGGAACCCTTTTAGGTGGACTTGGAAGTGCTGTTGCGGAATTTATTACCCATCATGCTTATTCATGCTCTTTAGAGAAAATCGGCGTCTCCGATAGGTTTATTCAACAAGGAAATATGGAAGAACTTCATAATGAATGTGGTATTAATATCAGCCACCTTGTTGATGCAATTTCACATTATTTGTAAAATGTTGCAAAATGATTCCAAACATTTCTTTATTTTTGCTTCTTCTACTGAAAAATTACTGATGATTTTTTTTTTCACTAAAAACACTTTTTTAATGAAGTCTTTGTTTATCAATAATATAAAAATAAATAGAAAAACAACTTTTTAAATATCGATTTTTTTGATTATAAAACATAATAACAACACACTACAGTATTAAATTAAATAATATAATTTTTGGTTTTTCTGTAAAATCTTGTATTTAAATCAAATAAATTATAAACATTAATTTGTGAATTTTTTTTAAATAAAAATTTTTTGAAAGCAAATAAATTCACTTATCTTTGCAAAAGAAAATATTTAAAAAGGTATTTCTTATTAAACAGCTTAAAATCAATTTGGTCGGAAAAGGTCATTTTTCATTAAAAAGTTTTTAATACTAAGATAACAGAAATTCGGAATATAAATATGAAATAAATTTTATATTTTAATAATTATGAGTGATTTATTTAACGCGTTATTTGGCGGAACTAATTCTAAAGCAGAGACATTGACAAATGTCAACGATTATAAATACGGAGTAATTAAAAATCGAACTCAAGAACCGGAGAAAAAAGATCTATTGGGTAATGCCTCTTTACTGCATGCAAGGGAGAATTACCGTCCCGAAGAACCATATACAAAAATAAACGTTCCGGAAATTGAAAAAACGCCGGCAAAACAAGCTATAGAAATAAATGATGATGTATATTTTATTAACAATGTGAATACCGAGCAAATGAGAGTCTACAATCCTAAAGATGTATTGGCAAAAGCAACAGAATATTTTAACGGCGATGAGATGGTTGCCAATGTATGGATGAATAAATATGCCTTAAGAGACGGAGCCGGCAATATTTATGAATTAACGCCCGACGATATGCACAAACGCTTATCAAGAGAATTTGCTCGCATCGAAAAGAAATATCCCAATCCCTTGGATGAGGTGAAAATAAATTTGTTATTGAAACATTTTCAATATATTGTGCCTCAAGGAAGCCCTATGTTCGGAATCGGAAACGATTTTCAAATTGCATCCTTATCCAATTGTTTTGTAATCGGTAATCAAGGAAACTCCGATTCCTATGGAGGTATCATGAAAATTGACGAAGAACAAGTTCAATTAATGAAACGACGCGGTGGTGTCGGTCATGATTTATCACATATACGCCCCGAAGGAAGTTTGGTAAACAATAGTGCGCTTTCATCTACCGGAATAGTTCCCTTTATGGAACGCTATTCCAACTCTACCCGCGAAGTAGCTCAGGGTGGTCGCAGAGGTGCTTTAATGTTGAGTATTTCCATTAAACACCCGGATGTCGATAAATTTATTGACGCTAAAATGACACAAGGAAAAGTTACCGGAGCTAATATTTCCGTTAAAATTGACGACGATTTTATGAACTGTGTTAAATCCGGCAAACCGTATATCCAACAATATCCCATTGATTCACCGGAACCGCAAATTCGCAAAGAAATTGATGCAAAAACTCTGTGGAACAAAATCATACACAATGCTTGGCACTCGGCTGAACCCGGCGTTTTGTTCTGGGATACAATTAAAAACGAAGCTATTCCCGATTGCTACTCCCATCAAGGTTTTGAAACCGTTTCAACTAATCCCTGTGGAGAAATTCCTTTATGTCCTTATGATAGTTGCCGTTTATTAGCACTGAATTTATACAGCTATGTAGAACATCCTTTTACAAGTAGAGCCAATTTTAATTTTGAAAAATTCAAAAACCATGTCATGATTGCTCAACGTTTAATGGACGACTTGATTGATCTTGAAATTGAAAAAATTGATAAAATTCTTATTAAAATTAATTCCGATCCCGAAAATGCAACCGTTAAAAGAACCGAACGTGAATTGTGGGATAAAATTAAAGAAAAATCCTATTTAGGTCGCAGAACAGGATTAGGAATTACTGCTGAAGGCGATATGTTGGCTGCTTTAGGAATTCGTTACGGCTCGGAAGAAGCCAACGAATTTTCGACCGAAGTACACAAACAATTAGCCTTGGCAGCATATCGTTCGTCGGTTGAAATGGCTAAAGAAAGAGGACCTTTCCCTATTTACAATCATGAAAACGAAAAGAATAATCCTTTTATTCAACGATTAAAAGAAGCCGATCAGACCTTATACCAAGATATGTGTGCGTATGGAAGAAGAAATATCGCCTTGTTAACCATTGCCCCAACCGGAAGTGTAAGCCTTTGTACGCAAACAACATCCGGAATAGAACCCGTATTTATGATTGCCTATACCCGACGAAGAAAAGTAAATCCGAACGATCAACAAGCTAAAGTAGCCTTTGTTGACCAAAACGGAGATGCTTTTGAAGAATACCAAGTACTTCATCCCAAATTTAAAGAATGGGCACAAATAAACGGATTCGATGCCGAACAACTAAAATACATGCCTACAAAAGATTTGGAGAAACTTATCGAACAATCTCCTTATTATAAAGCTACTGCCCATGATGTAGATTGGGTGATGAAAGTTAAATTACAAGGAGCCGTTCAAAAATGGGTTGATCATTCCATTAGCGTAACCGTTAATATTCCCGAAACAGCTACCGAATCCATTGTTAGCGAAATCTATCAAACAGCCTGGGAAAGTAAATGCAAAGGAATGACTATTTATCGCGAAGGCTCAAGAGATGGTGTTTTGGTAAAACAAGGAAATACCCATTCAGCCAATGCCAACGGAAAATTTGGAGAAACCAGTGCCCCAAAACGTCCAAAAAACATTGAAGCGGAAGTAATTCGTTTTAAAAATAAAGAAGAAGATTGGGTTGCTGTTGTTGGTATTATGGAAGCTCGTCCCTACGAAATATTTACCGGGAAAGCCAGTAGTTTTGCCTCTCTTCCTATTTGGGTCAAAAAAGGATGGGTTAGACGTGAAAAACCATCCGCAACCGAACCCGCTCGTTACGATTTCGTCTTTACCGATCAAGATGGATATAATGTTACCATCGAAGGTTTATCAAGAATGTTCTTAAAAGAATATTGGAATTATGCAAAACTCATTTCCGGTATTTTACGTCATGGCATGCCATTGCCCAGTGTGGTTAATCTAATCGACAAACTACGCTTGGATGATGATAATATCATGACTTGGAAAAATGGCGTTGCAAGAGCTTTAAAACGCTATATTAAAGAAGGTACAAAAGTGAAACAAGCCTGCCCCGAATGTAAACAAGAATCCCTTGTTTATAAAGATGGCTGTGTTACCTGTATGAATTGCGGACATTCTAAATGCGGATAAAATTAACGCCTTGTAATACCTATGGATACATCCACCTATATTTTTAATCATCAATTCCCTATTCAAGTAAGAATGACCGATTTAGACCCTCTCGGTCATGTTAATAACGGCGTTCAACTTTCTTATTATGATTTAGGACGACTTAATTACTTGGAAACACTTCAACATAAAAAAATTAATTGGATTGAATTGGATTTGGTGATTGTTCATGTTTCTTGCGATTTTGTTCACTCCATTTATTTAGACGATACCATTACCGTCGAAACTAAAGTAATCGCACTCGGAGAAAAAAGTGTAAAATTGATGCAACGCATCATTCATACCGAAACGAAAGAAATTAAAAGTACTTGTTATTGTGTATTAGCAGGGTATGATAAAGCAAATAATTGTTCCAAATCTATTTCCGATATTTTCAAGAAATTCGTTGAGGATTTTGAAAAGAATTAAGACAAATCAAACTTAATATCTTTTATCATTAATTGCAATGAAGTTTTTCCTTGCCATGCATTGAGTTCAATGTGATAGCAAATATGAAAGGGTATTCCCGACATGATTTTCTCATAATAATGACCCAAATTAAAGGCAATGGCATCAATTGGAAAACATCTTTTTTCGCTTTGAAATACCGATAATTTTAAATGATTCTGACCTACAATGCGTGCTTTCCCTGCATCGTTTACATTGCGAGTCATAAACAAAGGCATCATATTGCCCGGGCCAAAGGGAGCAAAACGTTTTAATATGGCAAAGAAATTATCATTAATGTCTTTTAAATCAATTTCTTCATCAATTTCAATGGTAGGAGTCATTGATTGGTCTTTTATAGTTGATGATACCACATTCTCAAACAAATCAACAAAAGCTTCTAAATTTTCCGGTTTTAACGATAAACCGGCAGCAAACATGTGCCCACCAAAATGCTCCAGCAAATGGCTGCAACATGAAAGTGCATTATATAAATCAAACTCTTTTACCGAACGAGCTGAACCGGTTATTATTCCATTAAACAACGTTAATACAACCGTAGGTTTATAAAATTGTTCTACTATTCGAGAAGCTACAATTCCTATAACCCCTTTACTCCATTCCGAATTATAAACAACCAACGAACGTCGTTGACTGAAAACCGGATTATTTTTTATCTGATCAATGGCTTCGCCGGTAGTTTTTATATCCAATTCACGTCTTTCACTGTTGTGAGCATCAATCAATTCTCCTAATTGAGTTACTTTTTCCAATTTATCGCTGATAAGTAAATGAACCGAACTTCTTCCCGTATCCATTCGTCCGGCAGCATTAATACGCGGTCCTACTAAAAAAACCAAATCATTGATTGTGATTTCTTTGTTGAAAATTGAATTGCTGAAAGGATCTTCTCTTTTTGCTTTACGAAAAATATTACTGAACGATAAAATATATTCTATGCCCTGACGCGGATTTGAATTAATCAATTTTAAACCATAATAGGCTAATATTCTATTTTCTCCTGTAATGTATACAATGTCCGATGCAATACTGATTGCTACTAAATCCAAATATTTCTTTATTTCTTCAAACGGAATATTTCTTCGCTCGGCAATAGCTTGTATCAGTTTGAATCCCACACCACATCCTGATAATTCTTTGTAAGGATACGGGCAATCGTTTCGTTTCGGGTCCAAAATAGCATACGCCTCCGGAAGTATTTTGTCCGGCAAATGATGATCACAAACAATAACGTCAATATGGTATTTATTTGCCGTTTCGATTTGATTATGACATTTTATTCCGCAATCCAAGGCAATTATTAAACTGAAAGCATTGTCTTTCGCATATTCTATCGATTGATCCGAAATACCGTATCCTTCATTATATCTATCCGGAATATAGTATTCTAAGGTAAGATCAAACTGCTTTAAAAAAGAATACATTAACGCTACCGCTGAGGTGCCGTCTACATCATAATCTCCAAAAATGAGAATCTTTTCTTTTTTTGAAATAGCCACTTCAATTCGCTCAACACTTTTATCCATATCTTTCATTAAGAATGGATTATGTAAATCCTTGAGCGAAGGTTTAAAAAAACGCATGGCTTCCTCAAAAGAATTAATATCTCTTGTCATTAATAGATAAGATAATGATTCAGGAATTTTCAACTCCTCTGAAAGACTTTTTATGGCGTCTTTGTTTCCTTTTTCGTTTAAAATCCAGCGACTTTTCATATAAATTATAAGACGGCAAAATTACGCTTTTATTTTTATCCGAGCCCACTATTTTTTAATTTTTTTAATCTTTTAATTTAATATTTAATCATGATCGATTTTATGCGTTTTTTATATCTATTTAATTTAATCTTTTGTTATTAAAAAAAGAATTTGTATTATTCTTTTTTGTATTTTTGAAAAAATTTTTTTTGTTAATTCATACATCAAATTAAAAAAAATTATTATATGAATATTGAAGACATTAAGCTAAAAATCAAAGAAATACATAATAAAATTACCGAACAGGAAGAAAGACTTTTCAATAATGAAAATCCATTTTCAACGTTAGATTTGGATACACAGCTGATGTATATACGAATCTTGTATGATCAGTATTTGGTTTTGCATCAATATTATTTCAAACAAATTAATCCGGTGGCGGAAGAAACGAACGAATCTTTAGACTTATTTTCCGACAACAATCCGTCTGAAGAAGTAAAACCACCCATCAATCAATTGTCCATGGAATCGCTTTTTGATTTTGAAAATGAAAACATCACCTCTCCTTCAAAAATCGAAAAAGAAACGGAAAGTCAACCTTTTGTTATCGAACCAAAAGAGCAACCCATCGAAACCGTAAAAGAAGAACCTGTTATAGAAACTATCAAAAATAGTGAAGAAGAAAGCGTTAAAGAAGAAGAAGAAATAGTTCCCGACGTTGTAATAAACACGATTCAAGCTGAAAAAGCGGAAATTCCCATAGAAATTGATATTGACAATATTGAATTTGTGGAAGATGATGAAGATGATGAAGAAATAATACAGCCTCCAAAGCAGGAATCGTATAATAAATCGTTTTTCCCGCAAATAAATCCCATGATTGACGATAAAGAGCCCGATATTGCCATCCCTACAACGAAAGAAGCCCTTGAAAAAACGGCCTCCGCAATGTACCCTTCTAATACGGTAGGAGAAGCTTATAACACGAATAAAAAAGAAATCAACGAACAATTTTCAAATCAAACAGACAACAACATTGCTAATAGATTTCAAAAAACACAATTCAATGATTTAATGAAAGCCATTGATATTAACGATAAATTTTTATTTATCAGAGAATTATTTAATGGAAACGGAAGCCTTTTTACCGAAGTAGTCAATCAACTAAATCAACTTTCCAAATTAACCGATGCCATCGATTATTTTGAAAAAACTAAAACAACCTATCGTTGGAAAGAAAATAGTGAAGCTTATATTAAATTGTATGAATTAATATTAAAAAAGTATTCAAAATAAAATTTTTTGACATGAAAAAAATCGGCATAATTATTTCTTTTATGTTGATTATGAAATTAATAGTTGCCCAACCCGCCTTTTTCTATCACAATCAGCAAATAAAATTATGGTATTTAGAATCAAAAGAAATACCTATTCAAAACGACATTCAAAAAGTTATTTCCGGAACGGAAATTAAATCTTTGTTAGATAAAAATAATGTAAAACAAGATTCAATTTTCCCCTATTTTCATTTTATTGATTTTAACCAAGACGGTTTATATGATTTATTATTCAACGGGAAAATAGGTGCTAAAAACCATGTAATTATCTATAAAAAGAAAGTAAATGGAGAATATACCCTTGTTTTAAATCAAATGGGTGAAATTTTACAAACCAACGCCCCTAATCAAAGCAATCCGTTATCACTAACCATTTGGAATTACAGTTGTTGTGGTTATAAAGTAAGCACGTTGGTTAAATGGATGTGTACAATAAAAAATAATGTCAGTTATTTTGAAGTACAAGAACAGAGTTTAATTTATCGAAATACGGTTCTTCCCGATGTGGGAAATAATCTAATTCCTTTGCAGCATTTTACAATAAAAAATGAAGTAGCCAAATTACGCTTGGCACCCCGATTAGACGACGAATCGTTAATAGAAGGTGTCAATACATGGAGAGGCAATCACGTTTCCTATCATCCCTTGGGAGCAAGTGGTGTTGTTTACTATTTGTTTAAAGATAAAGAAGGAATTACCTGGTATTTTGTGAAAATTAATACCGGAAACGATTTTCCTACCAAAAGCGACCGCTTTAAAGTAAGCAATGAAATTGAGGATTGTGAAGCATATTCTTATTACGGATGGATACATGGCGATAATTTATTTTTCGTTAAACCATAAAAAAAACATCTTTTTTCAAAATTCTCAGCGTATATATCATAAAATATTGTACTTTTGCAAGCTGAAAATGCTTTATAAAAAAAGCAGGTCCCTTAGCTCAGCTGGTTAGAGCATCTGACTCATAATCAGAGGGTCCTTGGTTCGAGCCCAAGAGGGACCACAAAAACGAAGAAAAGCAAAAAGCACTGTAGATAATTTATTTACAGTGTTTTTTTTATTCTGCCCAATGCGTTTTTAAAGAAAATGAAAGAATTGTGAAATATTCTACAATAAACTAACAAACAAAGCTGTAGAAATTTCTGAGCAAAAAAATGAACATTATAATCTAATCACTCTTTGATTCTTTTTTGTTGAATAAATATACCCGTATCATTTTTCTGATTCATTACAAGTCCACAAGTCTATGTTTAAAAAAAAAACAAATAATGTGTATCGTTAGTGATTAATTTCATATTTTTGCGAAAAATCGGAATATACGTTTTTATGTGTAACAAAATAATTGATTTGGATACCATTGTTAATGAAAAAGACAATCAAACCATTGAGAAAACATTGGCTGCTTATTTAGTTGAACAACACCAAACAATAGCTTTTGCCGAAAGTTGCACGGGAGGATATATGTCACATTTATTAACGGCATTACCCGGAAGTTCCCTCTATTTTAAAGGAAGTGTTGTTGCGTATGCCAACGAAATAAAAACCAATATTTTGCATGTATCCAATAGCCTTTTAACAACCGAAGGAGCTGTAAGCGAAGCCACTGTTGTACAAATGGCTGAAAATGTCCGACAATTATTTCAAACCGATTATGCTATTGCCGTTTCAGGTATTGCCGGACCGGAAGGTGGAACTCCTCAAAAACCACTTGGAACGGTTTGGATGGCACTTGCCATGAAAGATAAAATGATCACCGAATTATTCCAATTCGGAAATGCCGAAAGAGGATTAATTATTCGTAAAACGGCAATTTTTGCCTTATCTCGTTTAAATAATTTAATTAACCATACGAAACACTAAGAATATGAAAACAATAAACCATCCTTTTAGCATAAAAATTTGTTTATTTTTAATTATTGGGATTTTTTGTATTCCGATTTTAAAGCTACAGGCACAGGTTAAACCGACTAAAAATACCGAAACGCAACAATTAACACGTATTCTTTTTATTTACGATGCTTCAAACAGTATGTGGGGTGATTGGCAAAGCGATAAAAAAATCAATATAGCTACTCGTTTATTATCCAGAATGATTGATAGTTTAGCCTATTACGACAATACCGAATTGGCATTGCGGGTATATGGTCATCAGAAAGAGTATCGCTTGTACGACTGTACCGACACCAAATTAGAAATTCCTTTTGCTCCCGATAATACTCAAAAAATAAAACAAAAACTTAAATCATTATATCCCAAAGGAACAACTCCCATTGCTCGATCGTTGGAAGCCGCTGCTGCCGATTTTCCTAAATGTCCGAATTGCCGAAATATCATTATTTTAATTACCGATGGAATCGAAGAATGCGATGGCGACCCTTGCGCCATTTCTCAAGAATTGCAAAAAAAAGGGATTATTTTAAAGCCTTTTATTATCGGAATCGGTATGAATTTTAAAAATGCTTTCGATTGCGTTGGAACATATATTGATGCAAGCAGTGAAGAAGACTTTGGAAATGCTTTGCAAGTGGTTATTGATCAGATATTTTTCGCAACAAGTTGTCAAGTTAATTTATTAGACTTACAAGGACTTCCTACCGAAAGCAATGTAAACATGACTTTTTATGATAGTCATACACACAAAGAATTGTATAATTACATTCATACCCTGAATACTCGAGGGGTTCCCGATACATTATATTTAGATCCGCGTCCCTCGTATGATATTATAGTTCATACTATTCCACCGATAGAGACTAAAAACGTGAAATTAATTCCCGGAAAACATACCATCATTCCCATCGATGCTCCCCGTGGCGATTTAGTGATTAAACCTTCTTCGGGAAAAAATACGCAATATCTAAAAACACCGGTCATTGTACGTAAAGCCGGCTCGCAACCCATTTTAAATGTACAATATATGGATTTACCCGAAACCTATTTGGTGGGTAAATATGATTTGGAAATGTTATGTTTGCCTCGTTTAATCATTCCTAATGTTGAAATAAATCAAAGTTATACCACTCAAATCAAAATACCCAATCCCGGAGTTGTTGTTGTTCAAAAACATAATCCCGGTTATGGAAGCCTGTATGTAATACGCAACAATAAAATGGAATGGATTTACAATTTACGGGAAGATGATACCCAAGAATCCATCTTACTACAACCCGGAACGTATAAAATTGTTTTCAGAGAAAAATATGAATATCAAACCGTAAGGACTATTATTCGAACTTTTATTATTCGTTCCGATGCCAATACAAACGTTGATTTAAAAAATTAATCTACTTGTTTGATTCTTGAATTTCTTGGATAATGTGATTAATTCCTAAATATTCGGCACACGTAATTAATGCTCCGATTGTAACTCCTAAAATACCGTGAGAGTTAATATTTTGTCCGGTCATAAATAAATTTGGGACTTTAGTACGTTGAGAAATGACCGTTTGCGTCGGGAAATTTTTATCACGAATAATTCCATACATTGAGCCGTTTTTAGTCCCCGTATAATCGCGATAGGTTAATGGAGTAGACGTTTCATAGGATTCTATGGCTGTTTTTATGCCCGGAAAAGAATGTTCCAATTTATCAAGCAGAAGTTGGGCTTTCTCTTCTTTGAACGCCTTATAATCGTTGCCACGTTTACCGACCGTAGTAGATGCCCATTTTTCCACTTCTTTATATTTCATATAACCTATTATTTGGGCACTTTGAGTAAATACCGGATTATTGATATGACATTGATGCATAAAAAGATAATTTTGCGGATAGGTAGCAATATCATACTCATTACAATTCCAAATATCATACGCATCATAATAGTAATAATTATAATTCAAATACGGAACCGTATTTTCTTTAAACTTCATATATACGGTAAAATTTGAAATGCAGTTGTCTAAATTGCGAATCCGTTCTTTGTAAACACTACGAATAAGATTTGTATTTGTTAGATTAATCGTTGCTTCGGGATGAATATTCGAAATAAATGATTCGGCTTCCATTATTTCACCATTTTTCAAACGAACGCTCGTTGCTTTATGTTCATCGAAATTTATCTCGGCTACCTCACTATTCGTACATATTTCTCCTCCATGCAAACGAATGGATTCAACCAAAGATTGAGCAATATGATCGCTTCCACCGACAATACGAAAGGCACTCTGAATATAAAATGCATTAATAAACGCATGGATGTAGGTAGGTGTTTTATCTTTTACTCCGGCATAAAGTGGAAGGTTCCCTATTAAAACCTGTTGCAATTTATAATCGGACGTTATGGAAGCTATGAATTCATTGATGCTTGTTTTAACGTAATCGGCTTCAATAAACGTATGATTATTAATCATCTGAATGTTATATAAAGGTGAAGCATTCGCAATTTCACAAATACGATTCACATAATTTTGAATTTCGTTTCTTCGTTCGGGAAAATCAACCGATAATTTCTCTACAAAATTATCAAAACCCGAAGCAAATTTGTATTCTTTTCCGGCAACCGAAATAACATCAAAACCATTTTTATCTAATTGATTTAATTCTACATTAAGTAAATTTAAATACTTAAAAAGGCGATATAAAACTTGATTTTTCTCCATGCTGCCTATATAGTGCATGCCCGTATCGAATTTTACACCAAAGCGTTTAAAGGTTTGCAAACATCCGCCGATTTGTGTATTTTTTTCCAAGACAGCCACCTTATATCCGTTTTTAGAAAGGATATACGCACATACCAATCCGCCTAAACCGCTGCCTATTATTATAATATCATATTTATTTGTGCTCATAGAAAAACCAGCCCTTCGTTCTTTTATGCAAAAGTACAATTTTTATTATCATTGTCCGATAAAATGAAAAGATTCTTCGTGAGGCTGAGAATAACAAACTTATCTTCGTTAAACACCGATAAAAGCGATAGATTTCGACAAAGAATCAAAAATTTACGGCATACATTATATCCGGAAATAGTATTTTTTATCGGACAAGAATGAAATTTAAATGAGAATATCCGATTTTTTAAACCCATAAAAAAGACCGTGCTAAAAAACACAGTCTTTCCTTTTATAATAAGGGAATGTTAAAACCATTTCATCGCTCGAACATGTCGTAATTCATAAACGGAACTTGTTATTACCCATCCACGTTCCATATTGATCCCATACGCTTTACAAGGATTGCTTCCCACTTGTACTTCTTCTGTTGACGACCAATACAAAGGATTTTCAGTATGTACAGTAGTAAACGTTTTAGCTCCTATACTTTGCAATGATGCATTTAGAATAGACAATAAATCATATAACATATACATTTCTCGTTTTGCCGGAAAATACCATCCTTCTCCTTTCGATGTACACCAAATAGCTCCTTCCAAGCGTTCGGGAAACATATAATTGGTATCCAATGTAATTGCTATGTGCATTGCCGTATTTACTCTTCCGTCCAACGAATCGTAAGCTCGGGTTGGATAACCGGAATTATTGGTAGAGTACATCGCTTTATCCTTTTCATCCAAGGAAATTATTTTGCCGTGATTGCCATAAGGAATGCCCCCGATAGTAACTACGGTATCGGCTAACCAACACACGATACCTTCGGCAATACCGCTTGTATTGTAATACACATCCCCCACCTTGTAACCCATGGGCAGGATAAAGGTGTGCGTAGTATTGCTTCCGGCTTGAGTCAATGTTATGGTTTTTGTTTTAATACCTCCTCCATACGTACAATAACCGATAAATTGCATACTGTCGTTGCTGACAAAGGTGTTGGATGTAACGGCTTTTTGATTGGGTTCGTGCTGTGATGGAGCAAACGAAGTATGTTGAA
>CAYZQG010000017.1:0-18405 GCA_964480685.1 uncultured Lentimicrobiaceae bacterium | reverse complement strand
ATCTTTCATTTTGTTTTGTTTTTTAATGGTTGTTATTTTTTTTCTATAAAATATCAATGCTATATTTTTTATAGGTTAATGCTTTACTTTTATGCTTAAAATCAAGAATAATTAGTTTTTTTTAACTTTTATCTCAATACGAATACACATTATGGAGGTTATTAACGGACTTGAATTACGTTGATTTTAAATTCTAAATGTGTGTTTAATTCAAATATTCCTATTTATAATTTTAGCTATAAAAAAAATCCCTCCCAAAGGGAAGGATTTTATAGTATGTCGAAAACAATTTTGTTATTCGTTAATTACATTTAAGTTAAATTCTACGCGTACATCTTTATGTAAACCGATAGCAGCTTTGTATTGACCTAATTCTTTGATATGTTGACCTTGAATAATAATTTTTTTACGGTCAATTTCTATATCGAATTGGTTTTTCAATGCTTCGGCAACATTGATGTTAGAAACAGAACCGTAGATAGTTCCATCTTCGGTAGCTTTTACCGGTATGTTTACGGTTAAGTTGGTTAAACGTTCAGCCAAACTCATGGCATCGTTTTTCATTTTTTCCAACTTACGGCTACGTTGTCTCATATTTTCAGCCAAGATTTTCTTGTTCGATTCGTTGGCAAGAATAGCTAATTTTTTAGGGAATAAATAATTACGAGCGTATCCGTTTTTAACGTTGACGATTTCATTAGTATATCCTAAATTGACGATGTCTTCTTTTAATATAACTTCCATTATTTATTTCCTCCTATTTTTCTTTTAAATTATCAGCAACATAAGGTAAAATAGCAATGTGGCGAGCTCTTTTAATTGCTTGAGCTACTTTCTTTTGATATTTCAAGGATGTTCCTGTTAGACGTCTTGGTAATATTTTGCCTTGATCGTTAATGAAACGAAGCAAATATTGTCCGTCTTTGTAATCAATGTATTTTATGCCGTGTTTTTTGAAACGACAGAATTTTTTCTTTTTAACATCTACCGCAATGGGTGTTAAGTATTTAATATCTGTATTTGACTGTGCCATTTTCGTAAATTTTACTCGTTTATACTTGGTTTAACTGCGTTTTCTGCGGCTTTTTTCTTGTTTTCACGTCTTCTTTCACTGTATTGAATCGCGTGTTTGTCAAGTGCTACCGTTAAAAAACGAATAATTCTTTCATCGCGTTTGTATTGAATTTCCAATTCTTTTACAAACGTACTTTCGGCTTTAAATTCAAATAATTGATAAAAACCTGACGATTTTTTTGCAATAGGGTACGCTAATTTGCGCATCCCCCAATTTTCTTGGTGAACGAGTTCACAGCCATTGTCGAGCAAAATTTTTTCAAATTTGCTTACCGTTTCCTTCATCTGTTCTTCAGACAAAACGGGAGTCATAATGAAAACGGTTTCGTAATGATTTACCATACCTCTGATAATGTTTTAGTTAATATTTATTAATCTTAAATTTTTTCGGATTGCAAATGTATATTTTTTTTTAATACGAAACTTAGTATTTCTATCTTATTTTTTATTTTTCTGCTAATTTTATAAATAAGATGTATAAATTATTATATTTTTTTAGCTTAAAACAAAAAGAACCTACCCAAATTGGTAGGTTCTTTTGTTATTAAATTCGATAAATTTTATCCAATCATATTTTTCAGGTCTTCATCAACGGTAGAAATACTTCCGATACCGAAACTTTCGACCAAGATATTTGCCACGTTCGGTGAAAGGAAACCGGGAAGGGTAGGTCCTAAATGAATATTTTTAACGCCTAAACTGAGTAATGCTAATAAAACCAACACGGCTTTTTGTTCGTACCAGGCTATATTATAAACGATTGGTAATTTATTGATGTCGTCTAAGCCAAACACTTCTTTCAGTTTTAACGCTATTACGGCAAGCGAATAACTGTCGTTGCATTGACCTGCATCAAGCACTCTGGGAATACCGCCGATATCACCTAATTGCAATTTGTTATAACGATATTTGGCACAACCTGCCGTTAAAATAACGGTGTCTTTCGGGAGGTTTTGGGCAAAATCGCTGTAGTATTCACGACTTTTCATACGTCCGTCGCAACCTGCCATGACTACAAATTTACGAATAGCACCGCTTTTAACGGCTTCTACTACTTTATCGGCTAAAGCTATGACTTGATTATGCGCGAATCCTCCAATTATTTCACCGTTTTCGATGGCTTCGGGAGCTTTGCATTTTTTGGCATGGGCAATGATGTGTGAAAAATCTTTGGGTTTATTGTTTTGTCGATCGGCAATGTGTGGAAAGCCTTCAAATCCGGCTGCTCCGGTTGTGTAAACCTTATCTTTATACGGACTGTCGTTGCGTGGTGGAACCAAACAATTGGTGGTGAAAAGAATAGGTCCATTAAATGTTTCAAATTCTTTGGTTTGGCGATGCCATGCATTGCCGTAATTGCCGATTAAGTTCTTATATTTCTTAAAATAAGGATAATAATGAGCAGGTAACATTTCGGAATGGGTATAAACGTCCACACCTTCGACTTCGGCTTGTGCAAGTAATTCGTCTAAATCCTTTAAATCATGACCACTTATTAAAATACCCGGACGTGTGCCTACCCCGATATTCACTTTGGTGATTTCAGGATTGCCATAAGTAGTTGTATTTGCTTTGTCTAAAAGAGCCATGGTTTTTACACCGTATTCGCCGCATTTTATAATTAACCCGAGCAGTTCATCTTTTGTTTGATTTTCAGAAAGAGTACTTCCAAGAGCAATTTGCATAAAATCAAAAATTTCTCCATCCTGATACTTTAAATTATAAGCATGTTCGGCATAAGCAGCCATTCCTTTAACACCTAAAACTAAAAGTTGACGTAAAGAGCGGATATCATCGTCGGGAGTGGATAGAATGCCGATTGTTTTGGCTTTTTCTTCCATTTCTTCTTCGGTAGTAGCATTCCATACGATCGCATCATGGTGCAAAAATTCGCACGAAACTTTGCATTTGGTTGCTTGTTGTTTTAGTCCATCACGCATTGCTAAACCGGCTTTAATAATTTCGATAAAACGATTTTTGTCGAAATTGGCATTGGTTATGGTCATAAACAATCCATTCATAATAAATATGTCCGTTTCTTCGGAGCCTTTTCCCGATTGACGTAAACAATGGTTGATTTTGGATAGTCCTTTTAATACATATATTAATAAGTCCTGATAGTTGGCTACTTCGGGAGTTTTTCCGCAAACACCTCGGAGGACACAACCGGTATTTTGTGCGGTTTCTTGACATTGAGAGCAAAACATCGTATTCATCTTTTTTGATTTTTTAATTGATAATAAATTTTTTTTTGAGCAAAAGTACATCTTTTAAGGCACGTTCTTTGTAACAAATGTTACAAAAGAGATAATATATTTATGGAAGATAAAATAGCTGCATGCAAATTATTTCAAAATGTTTCCATAGAGGAAGTTAATCAATTGTTGAGTCAAATAAAATATGTGAAAAAATCGTATAGTAAGGATTCAATCATTGTTTTTCAAAACGATGTTTGTGTAAATTTAATTATTATGTATACCGGAAAAGCGATTGCCGAAAAGATTAATTATAGCGGTAAGACAATCGTAGTGGAAGAATTTATAGCTCCTCGAATTTTCGCTCCCGCATTTATATTTATCAAAGATAATAGGTATCCTGTAAGTGTCTATGCTTTGGAAACGTGTGAAGTAATTCTCATTCCACGCAACGAGTTTATGAACATTTTGCAACAACATCAACAGATTTTGTTTAATTTTTTGCAAATCATATCCGAACAAACCTATTTTTTAAATAATAAACTTAATGTTTCGAAATTGAGTTTAAAAGGAAAAATTGCAAATTATATGTTGAATCAAGTAAAAAATACAAAGAAAGAAGTTTTTACTATGATTTCACATCAGCGTTTAGCCGATTTGTTTGGGGTTGCTCGTCCATCTTTTACACGAACCTTAGCCGAAATGCAAAAAGATAAAACCATCGTGATGGACGGAAAAGAAGTGCGCATACTCAATATGCAAGTATTACGAAATTTAGCGGAATAAAACAGATTGTTATTTTTTCTTAAAAATTATAATTTTATGGCAAATATTATTTATAATTTTATACTTTTGCAGCTAACAACAAAGAACGTTTTTTTATTTCTAAGTTTAAAATATTAATTTAAAAATCAGTAACACAAAAAAAATATAGTATGGCAATCATAAAACCGTTTAAAGGATTACGTCCACCAAAAGATATTGTAAAAGAATTAGCTTCACGTCCTTATGATGTGTTGAATTCAGCCGAAGCTCGCATTGAAGCCAGCAACAATCCCTTTTCATTATTGCATGTAACCAAAGCCGAAATTGATCTTCCCGACGGTGTAGATGAACACGGAAAGGAAGTTTATGATAAAGTGGTAGAAAATTATAAAAAATTCAAGGATAAAGGCTGGTTGGTACAAGATAAAGAAGAAAAATTGTACATTTATGCTCAAACCATGGAAGGTAGAACCCAATATGGAATAGTGGTTTGTGCTCATACCGACGACTATATCAATGGTAATATAAAAAAACATGAACTTACTCGTAAAGACAAAGAAGAAGATCGTATGATTCATGTTCGCATTACAAATGCCAATGTCGAGCCGGTTTTCTTTGCATATCCTGCCCATAAAGAAATTGATGCTATTGTAGCAAATATTGTTAAAAATCAGAAACCGGAATATGATTTTATCTCTGCCGACGATTTTGGACATACGTTTTGGGTTATTGACGACAAAGCTACCATTCAACGTATTGTAGATATTTTCAAAAACGAAATCCCCAGTTTATATGTTGCCGATGGTCATCACCGAACTGCTGCCGCTGCGTTGGTTGGTCAAGAACATAAATCAAAAAATAAAAACCATACAGGCAAAGAAGAATATAACTATTTTATGACGGTTATATTTCCTGATAATCAATTGAAAATTATTGATTACAATCGCGTTGTAAAAGATTTAAACGGTTTGTCGAAAGATGAGTTTATGCGAAAATTACTGGCTTGTTTCGAAGTGAAAGACATGGGAACAGCTATTTATAAACCGGCTAAATTGCATGAATTTAGCATGTATATTGATGGGAAATGGTATTGTTTAACTGCAAAACCAGGTAATTTCAACGACAACGATCCTATCGGTGTGTTGGATGTAACCATTCTTTCCAACTTGGTCTTGGATCAAATATTGGATATAAAAGATTTAAGAACTTCAAAACGTATTGATTTTGTAGGCGGTATTCGTGGTTTAGGTGAATTGAAACGTCGTGTGGATAACGGTGAAATGGTAGTAGCATTTGCTATGTATCCCGTTTCAATGAAACAATTAATCACTATTGCCGATACCGGAAACATCATGCCTCCAAAAACAACATGGTTTGAACCGAAATTGCGATCAGGCTTAGTCGTTCACGAATTAATTTAATATTTTTTTACAAAAAACAATGAAGTTGTTTGTGTTTTACAGACAACTTCATTTTAGTATAGATAATTAACCTTTAAATAATTAAATCATGAAAAAATTAAAAGTTGTAGTGGTAGTTATAGTGGCGTTTATTGCCGCATTAATAGGGATTTTTGCCTATTATGGTGGATTTAAAAGCGTTGAATGTAAGATAGTTCATGCCGGTGGCGAAACCTTTGTTTACGATGAAATGAAAGGTGATTACAGCCAAAGTCCGGTAATTATGGATAAAATCTACCATGCTTTGGTCAATGAAAAAATTAAATCAACCGTTGGATGCGGAATCTATTATGATAATCCGCAAAAAGTTGAAAAAAATCAATTGCGTTCCGAACAAGGTTGCATAATAGCTATTAACGATAGTGCGAAAATTGCCGATTTACAGACACGCTTTAAAGTTAAAATTATTCCCGAAACCGATTATTTAGTTGCAGAATTTCCTTTCAAAGGAAAAACATCCATCATCTTGGGAATTATGAAAGTATATCCAGCTATAAATAAATATATGAATGCTAATGGATTAAGCGAAAAAGGTGCTGTTATCGAATTGTATGATACCCCTAATCAAAAAATAATTTATCGCAAAGAAATAGTAAAGGAATAAGTTCCATGTCTGAAATCGAACTACATCCTTTGCCGTTGTTTTTACCTGAAAATGCTCATTTGTTGATGTTGGGAAGTTTTCCTCCTGCCAAACATCGTTGGTCTATGGACTTTTATTACCCTAATTTACAAAACGATATGTGGCGAATTTTTGGCTTGATTTTTTTTAATGATAAAGACTTTTTTTTAGTGTCATCAAAGCAAGCCTTTGACAAAGAAAAGATTATAACCTTTTTAATTCAAAAAGGCATTGCCATGGGTGATACGGCACAAACAATACGTCGGTTGAAAGACAATGCTTCCGATAATTTTTTAGAAGTCATAAAACCCCTTGAGATATCACAAACGCTTTCACATTTACCCGATTGTCAAACAATTGTAACTACCGGACAAAAAGCTACCGATGTATTGCTTTCCTTGCTTCATGCCGCTGAACCTAAAATAGGGGAGTATTCATCCTTTGTTTTTGAAAATCGAAACCTAATTTGGTATCGTATGCCTTCTTCTTCAAGGGCTTATCCGATGCCGTTGGAGCAAAAGGCAATTGTGTATAAATCACTTTTTACGCAATGTGGTTTACTATGAATTATAATATATTTTTTTAATTAAAAAAATCAAATTATATAATTAGTTATTTAAAAATTGTTATATTTGCGAAAAAATTCAATTAGTATAATTTAAAAAACAAGTATCGTATGAAAAATATTTTATTGCTTTGTTTGTCAGTAGTATTTACACTTTCATTGGGGTATTCTCAAGAAAAATGCGTAGCCGAAAATCAAACACAAAAAAGCACAAATTAAAAAGAATTGATTCAAAAATCAAATCAATTGTGGAAAGTTCAGTTTACTTCAACGGTAACACCGGCATGTACAAATCCTATCGGTATTGTTTCCGATGGTAACTTTTTTTATTGTGGAAGTGCTGTAAAACCGATTATTTTTAAGTTTAATTTTAATCATCAGCTTATTGATTCATTTGATATTTCAGGTATGCCTGCAGAAACGAACTCAAAAGTAGGAGCATTTATGGTTGGATTAGCGTATGATGGAAACTATTTTTATATGGTTCATGGTACCGACACTATTTATCAAATAGATATAGTAAGTAAAAGTGTTGTTGGTATCATACCATTACCAAGTAATACATCTCCGTTAGGGATTACGTATGCTCCTGATATAGATGGCTTTTGGGTTACAGTGTATGGAAGTTATGGTGTTAAGTTATTTTCACGGGATGGAATTTTACAAAATACAATTACAAATACAGATTTAAGTTATAATGGAACCGGATATTTATGGGCATTAGCGTATGATTCAATTTCGGAGGGAGGTCCTTATTTGTTTGCTCTGCAACGTTATCCGCAAGAAATTCTTCGTATAAAAATTTCAACTAAAAAAATATCTGCTCCTATTCATTATGTGGCTGATGATAAAACGGATTGGGCTACGGCATATCCGTATGGAATTTATCTTCAAAAAGGTGTAGTAGATACAACTACAACATTGGGAGTGTTCTTTATGTTACGTTATCATATCGGATATGATCTTTCTTCTATAAAATTACCTGATGTTGCTCTTGGAGTTGATAAAGCAAATTTAAAGGCATACGCTAAAGTTGGAGTTCCATTATCGGTTACAACAAATGTATATAATGCAGGTGCAAATCCAATTACAAGTTATCATTATCATTATCAAATAAATAATGTAACCTATACGCAAGTAGTTACCGGAGATTCAATTGATGATGTTTATCCTCGAACAGCTTTAACACACGATTCATTATTTATTCCCTCAGAAGCAAAAACGTATACTGTGAAAATTTGGTTTTCAGATTTAAACGGAAATACTAATTTAAGTTCGGATACGCTTACGTATAACTTTGATGGTTATATAAATTGTGTTCAACGAATAGTTCTTCACGAAGTTTTTACAAGTTCAACTTGCGCTCCTTGTACTTATGGTAATTCAGTTTTATCAGATATTTTTGATTTGAATGATGGAAAATTCGCTTGTATCAAATACCAAATGAGTTGGCCCGGAACCGGAGACCCATATTATACGGCAGAAGGTGGTACAAGACGTACCTATTATGGAGTAAATAGCGTTCCATATTTAGCTGCTGATGGCAATTATTATAATGGTAATCCAAGTAGTTATACTTCAGAATTACTAAATAACGAATATGAAGTTCCCTCTTTTGTTAATCTCAACTCTACGTTGGATTTTAATGGATTAAACACATTTAATGCAAAAGTAACCATAACCCCATTGCTAACGTATTCAGGTACTAATAAACTTTATGTTGCCTTAGTTGAAAGAGTTACTACAAAAAATGTTAAAACAAACGGTGAAACTGAATTTCATTATGTGTTTAAAAAATTTATGACAAGTGCTAGCGGACAAGCAGTAGCATTAACGAAAGATTCTACAAAAGAAATAAATCTTTCGTATATTTTTAAAGGTATTTATCGTTTACCTGTAGATGGTCAAACTGCTAATATAATTAATAACAATATTGAAAATTCGGTTGAAGAATTAAGTGATATTATACTTGTTTATTGGATTCAAGATAATACAACGAAAGAAGTATTGCAATCGGGATCCGCTCAACAAGTTTTAGCTATTAATGAATATAAATCGAACGATGTAAATGCAAAAATATATCCAAATCCTTCTCACGGAAATGTTACTATCAGTGCGAGTTCACAAATTAATACAATTAAAGTGTTTAATTTACTAGGAGAAGAATTATCATCTATTCAAGAGGTAGGTTCTAATGTATATGATTTGAATATCAATTCTTTTACACCGGGATTTTATTTTGTTCAAATTAACACAAAAGACGGAGTCGTTACTCGAAAATTAAGTGTTAAATAATATATCGATTATTGATAATTTCAAACCGATTCATAGCTTTGAGTATGAATCGGTTTTTTTATTACTCTTTCACTATTTTACGAGATAATATTGTGCCGTTTGAAAAAGTTGTTTTTAATATATAAACACCTTTTGAAAGAGAACTTGTAGAAAGTGTATGTTCATTTGAATGAATGTTGATATTTTCTATTCGCTGTCCTTGAACGGTATAAATTTCAACTTGTTGCATAACTTGGTTTGATCGGATGCTCAGTAATTGATTGCAAGGATTAGGGAAAATTTGTACTTCATGTGAACGTGAAGAGGTAGGAGCTAAGGATGTATTGCATTTAAAAGCATTGATATATTGCCAAATAACATCGTTCATTAAATAGGGCACTTGTACAGCGTCGGGAGATTCACCCATACGAATCCATACCAAATTTTGACTCGGAACAACATTCAAAAATTGACCGTTTTTTCCGAGAGCAGCAATCATATCGTTGGGAGCATTTGGACAAATTGGTCCTTCAAAAGACAATTGACTTGAAGGTAATTTAAACTTAGCTTTCCCGTTTAGCCACCATAAATATCCATAAGAAGGATTGATATTTTGAGATGTATTGACCATTTGATTAAAATAATTGGTGTCGGTCATTATAGGTGTTTCGTCCCAATTTCCTTTGTTCAATATAAGAAGCCCAAAGCGAGCCATACTTCGTGCCGTACTGAAAAACACATTGTTGAAATCTACGGGGACAAATAAACCGTTCATACCGGTTTGATTTTTAAGTTTTAAACTAATATACGAGTTAAGTGTTGTACCGGTAGCAATTTTTAATACCGAATCAAGAAGTGTATAAGGTGCATTGTGATATGCCCAACGCGTTCCGGCATCGGCTTTGTATATTAGGCAAGTATCAAAGGTGCAATAATTATCACTTACATTGTCGTCTAATCCACTTGTCATGCTAAGTTGATGTCGGATAGTGATTTTATCTTCTTGTTCTTGTGTGCAAGCCGTCCACCCTTTACCAAGATAGTCAGAGGTAGTATCGTTGATTGATAAATAATGTTCTTGTTGAGCAATACCAAACATAAAAGCCGTAATGGTTTTACCCGCTGAAGCCCATTGCCAAGGCGTTGTGGCTGTGTGTGTGCCGAAATATTTTTCAAGTACAATTTTGCCGTCTTTCAACAAAATAAAGGCTTTGGTATGATTTGAATCTAAATAAGTATATAAACTATCTATGTTTTTCTGACACCAAGATAAAGATTCAGGGGAAAGAGTATCCCACGTATTCCCTGTAAGTGGTGGAAAATAAAGCGATTGAGAATTGCTTAAATAACTAATTGACGTTAAAAATATGAAAATAAATGTTTTTTTTTACGTAAGATGGTTTCATTATTAATTTAATTTAAGAATGGTTATAATGCGTTTTTTTAAAGTACAAATGTATAAAAAAATAGGTAAAGAAAATACTTTAAAGAACGAAATTAAAAAAATCCTCAATGATAAAATAAGTAGTTAAAAATAAACGGCATGTAAACAGCGTTGAACCAAAAACAAAATTACAGCTGTTAAAATAAGAGCCATACAGGAAATAAAAAGGGTATGTTTTCTTTCGCGTTGATTACGCAACTTCATTTGTTGGTTCAATGCAATGCGTTCCTTATCCGTTAAAGGAGAGATGTTTATTTTTGTCTTATCTTTCGAGCGAATGTATTTTTTTATTCGTTTATAATTGGCATTCTTGTTTAACAAAGCATAATTATCCCTGAAACGGGCTATCATATCGGCAATATGTCCTGCTCCGCCTCCCGACATGTTTTATTCTTTTAAACGTTTTGAGATGTCGTTTAATATTTCAAGCTGATTTTTCTGAATTTCAAAAAGTTCCTGCTGTTGATTCAAAATAAAATGATCTATTTTTTCCTGAAGAATACGGATTTCCAACTCGGATTTCAGGTTAATCATATAGTCTTTTTTTGAACGTTCTCGGTCTTTTTCTTCCTGGCGGTTTTGACTCATCATGATAACCGGAGCTTGCATAGCTGCCAAACAGGATAAAATTAAGTTAAGCAAAATAAAAGGGTAGGGATCAAACGCTCTGTTGATTAACCAAAAAACATTAATACATATCCACACTAAAATAAAACATCCAAATGTGATAATAAACGTCCAACTTCCGCCAAATGTGGCTACTTTATCGGCAATTCGTTGCCCGAGTGTTAATGTTTGAATCTTATCATCTTCTACTTCAGATGTTAGTGAAGTATTATCTTTCATAGAAGATACGACTTTCTTTTCAAGTTCAGTCAAGTTACTTTTATCTTTTTGTAAGTAGGATGGAATGGCTTTTTGACGAAAAGAATTTAATTCGGGTATTGATAGATAGCTATCATTTGTAAATTCGGGATGATCTTTTTGAATAAGTTTAAAAATGGTTCGGCGGATGCTTTTTCCTTGAATCCGTTCTGAAAGTGGGAATTCGGTATGTGAAATATCACTGATGAAAGTTTTCATATTCAAGATTTTTATTTAGCTGTTATTTTTTATTGATATTTATTTTATGTGCAAAATTAATTAAATGATGGAATTACATGATTAGTTGTGGAGGTGATTTATAAATAATTAATTAATAAACGGATACAAAATATTTTCTAGAAATAAAGCGTGAGCCGGAACGGAAGTTCCTGCTTTACAACGATCTTTGGAAAGGATAATGGCTAAAAATTCTTCATTGTCAAGTTTCCCTCGTCCAACTTCGAGCAGTGTTCCCACAATAGCTCGAACCATATTGCGAAGAAAACGATTGGCAGTAATTTCAAAGACTAATAATCCGTTTTCTTCTTTCCATAAGGCATGAGTAATGATGCAATTATTAGTTTTTGTATCGGTATGTAGTTTTGAAAAACTGGTAAAATCGCTGTGCTTTTTAAGTTCATCGCAACAAAGATTCATTTTAATGATATCAGGTTGAAAATAAATACGATAAGCACGATTTAAAACAAAAGGGTTTTTCTGTGTAGTTATATAATAACAATAGGTACGTTCTATGGCATCAAAACGGGCATGAGCTTCGGGAGCGACTGAAAAAATAGTATAAATTACAATGTCAGAAGGTAAAAAACTATTTAAACGATAGATTAAATTCTTGATTTCTTCAATTGAAAATTGATGTTCCGAATTGAAATGAGCATAATAACAAGACGCATGCACCCCCGAATCGGTTCTACCAGCTCCGGTGAGCGAAATTGTTTCATGTAGTAAGGTGGTTAAAGCGTGGGTGATAACTTCCTGTACACTTATTTCTCCGGCTTGGATTTGCCATCCGCAATATCGAGCACCATTGTATGCCAGATGAATAAAGTAACGCATAAAATAAAGTTTTGTAATATTATTTATTAGATTTTAACATAATGTATACAGGATTATTTTATTAACTCCATTTTCATTATTTTATTATTTATTTAAAAAAGAACAACTGATATTTGTCGTTTTTTGTATCTTTGCAGTCTAAAAAAAATGAGTGTATGAATATGATATTTTTAATGTTAGGAATGGTAGCCGGTTTGATAACTACGGCAGTAGTGTATTTTATATTTCAAAAACAAAACAAAGAGTTAAAACAAAAAGCCGAGGAAATAGTGCCGCTTAAAGCTACTCAACAAGCAATGCAAAGTCGTTTATTGGATTTTCAAAAAGAAATTAGCGATTACAAATTTAAAATCGAAGAAAAGAATATTGAAATACAGGATAATATACGTACTATCGCTGAATATAAAACGCAGGCTTCTGCTTTAGAGGAAAAGTTGGATACCCAGAAAAACGAAATTTTAAATTTACGCGAAGAATTAAATAAAGAATTTAAACTCCTTGCCAATGAGATTTTAGAAGAAAAAACCAAAAAGTTCTCCGAATTGAATGAAGAGAAAATAGCAAATATCTTAAATCCCTTAAAAGAAAAAATTCAAAATTTTGAAAAGAAAGTAGATGAAACCTATAACAACGAAACGCGTGAAAAAGCCAGTTTACGTGAAGAATTGAAAAACATTATTAATATCAATCGTCAAATGAGTGAAGATGCTCAAAAATTGACTTCTGCACTAAAAGGCGACAATAAAACACAAGGTGATTGGGGTGAATTTCAATTGGAACTTTTATTAGAAAAAACCGGTTTGCAAAAAGGAATACATTTTATTCCGCAACAAAATTTTAAAACCGAAGAGGGCGCAATGCTTCGTCCCGATTATATTATTAATTTACCTGAAAACAAGAACTTTATTATTGACAGTAAAGTGTCGTTGACCGCGTATGAGAAGTATTATAATGCCGAAGAACCTACTGAAAAATCCCTATACTTAAAACAACATTTGAATAGTATTCAACAACATATACAAGATCTTGGCAGTAAAAATTATCCGGCACTATATAGTATAAATTCTCCCGATTTTGTGTTTTTATTTTTTGCCCTCGAGCCTGCATTGACCTTAGCTCTACAAAACGATCCTGCATTGTTTGATAAAGCCTTGAATAAAAATATAGTATTAGTTTCAAACTCAACTCTATTGGCAAGTATGCGTACGGTTTCGTTTATTTGGAAACAAGAAAATCAACGGCAAAATGTAGTTGAAATAGCTAAGGAAAGTGGTTTGTTATACGATAAATTCGTTGCTTTTAGCGAAGATTTAATTAAAGTAGGAGAACGTATTCATGCCAGTAAAGATTCGTATGATGCTGCTATGAATAAGTTGACAACTTCCTCTAAAAAAGGAGATACCATCATTGGGAGAATGGAAAACATTAAAAAATTAGGCGCTAATGCCTCAAAAAGTATTGATCAACGACTACTTAATAAAGTCAATAATAACGATGAATTATTATTGGATTGAATTTTTATATAAATTATATTGTATTTTTTCATACTTTTGTAATTCAAAAGCATCAATTATTTAAAATAATATTTCCATGAAGAATATTGTGTGTGTTTTATTAGTTTGTTTTAACCTATTTGTGTTTGCTAATCCTATAGATACGAATATGGCGAAAAAAGCTGCTTTATTATTTTTGCAATCGCAACCGAGCATAAATAATCAAAAAAGTATTCAATGCTTGTCGTTAGTTTATCAAGCCGAATCGCATCAAAAATCGAATGAGAATCCGGTTTATTTTTATATTTACAATAGCGATAATAATGCGTTTGTAATTGTTTCCGGAACCGATCAAACCTTGCCTATTTTAGGGTATTCGCTTCAAAGTACTTTTGATCCCAATACTATTCCAGTAAATATGCTAAGTTTTTTATCTGAATATCAACGAGAGATGGATTATATTCATGCTAATAATATGGTAGCAAGTAGTGAAACATTTCAAGCTTGGGAACAATTATTAAAGGGGAAAATGCCGCTTGAGAAAGCTCTTAAAACTTCAGTTAGCCCATTGATAAAAACACGATGGAGTCAATCTCCTTATTATAATAGATTGTGCCCGTATGATTCACAAAGTCATTCACGTGCCGTAACAGGTTGTGTAGCTACGGCAATGGCTCAAGTTATTAATTATTGGGCATTTCCAAGTGTTGGATATAGCGATCATTCGTATGTTCATGATTATTTCGGATATTTAGAAGCCGATTTTAAAAACACAACGTATCAATATAATTTAATGCCTATAACATTAACAAATACAACTACTTCCGATTCGATGGATGCTGTCGCTACTCTTATTTATCATTGTGGTGTGGCTGTTGAAATGGACTACGGCGTATATGAAAGCGGAGCTTATATTGATGAATATACGGTAGGTAAACAATCGGCTGAGTATGCTATGCGTATCTATTTCGGTTATTCCGATGTTAAGTGTGAATCTCGCTATGCTTTAGGTGATTTGGGATGGATAAATCTTTTGAAGACCGAAATAAGTGCCGGAAGACCGGTTCTTTACAGAGGTCAAGGCGACCAAGGTGGACATGCTTTCGTTTGCGATGGCTATGATGCCAATAATTATTTTCATTTTAATTGGGGGTGGAATGGTTCCGAAGACGGTTATTTTTTGATAACCAGTTTAAATCCGGGTTCATATTATGATTTTACCAGTTATCAGGGAGCTTTATATAATATAGTTTCTCCAAATAAAATGGGGACTTTTCATTTAGTATTATTCAATGATTTACAATTATCTTCTTCCAAATTAAGTTGTGAAGAACCTTTTACGTTGACAACAAAAGTATTGAATAATGGTCAAAATGTTTTTCAAGGTGATTTTAAAGCTGTTATTCTCAATGGTGCCGGAAGTGAAGTGTCTGTAATAGAAATTAAATCGGAACAAACTGTTTTAACAAATCACGATACCTTGCTTTTGTTTTCTTCTGAAGGGGTAAGTGGTATTGCAGCAGGCGCTTACAAAGTAAAATTATTTTATCGTAAAACCAACGATTCCGTTTGGGTGCCGGTTGTAAATGTTGGTAGTTATGTCAACGAAACGGTTATTCAATTTGAAGGTGATATTACGGTTTCTACCGATAGCATTTCTGATGTAAAAGCTCAGTCTGCTAAGTTGTATGGTTCTTTATCGGAAGGATGTGCAAATGTTATAGATATGGGTTTTAAATGGAAAAAAGAATCGGTTTCTCAATACAATACCGTTACTGCTGATAGTACTTTTGAATATTTACTAACTAATTTAGAGCCAAATACAGCCTATAGAATTAAATCCTATTTAACCACTTATTCCGGTTCTACGTATGGAAATGTTTTTGGAAATGAATTAACATTTACTACGGCTTTGGCAGGAATTAAAGAATTGGATAATTCAACCGTTCATATATATCCCAATCCGGCAAATGATTTTATCCATATTGCTTTTCAAAACAATACGGAAGTTGAAAAAATTGAAATCATCAATACATTGGGAGTGATAATAAAACGAGAAATATCACCAAAATCTGAAATTAATATATCCATCGAAAATTTTACTTCGGGCGTTTATTATGTAAATATATTCACGAAATTAGGGGTGATAAGAAAGAAAATAGCTGTTGAATAGCTTTCACTTCTTTTGTAAAGCAAGATTTGCTTCGATAACTTTCGATTTCATGGATTCTTTAAAATCCGATAATTTCTTATAAATGTCTTTATTGCCTGTTCCAATCATTTGAGCAGCAAGAATGGCAGCATTGCGGGCTCCGTTAAGAGCAACCGTAGCAACCGGAATACCTGCCGGCATTTGAAGTATGGATAATACAGAATCCCACCCGTCGATCGAATTGGATGATTTAATGGGAACACCTATCACCGGTATAGCCGTAAAGGCAGCAATAACTCCCGGCAAATGTGCGGCTCCACCTGCTCCGGCAATAATAACTTGAACGCCTCTTTTTTTTGCTTTTTTAGCAAAATCCATTACTAATTCAGGTGTGCGATGTGCTGAAAGTGCTTGAATATCATAGTCTATTCCGATTTCTTTTAAAAATTTTACAGCTTCTTCCATAATGGGCATATCGGAAGTACTGCCCATAATTATACTTACAAATGGTTTCATTTTTATTTTAAATTTTATTACTGCAAAAATATATATTTTTTTCATGATAGCTAACATCATTGCCTGATAAATTAAAAGATTCTTTATTATTTTCAGAATAGAAATCCTATAAAACATTTTTTATCGAACTTTAGTCTTTCGTTAATGCTCTTTATTTTAAAAAAAACACACATTTACAAATTATTTAAATGCTTGATTAAAAATTAATTATTGTTTTGTCAATAAATAAACATTCTTCATTTTAATGGAAATTGAAAATTAGCTTATATTTTTTATACTTTTGTAGCCTTTATATTATTAAAATTCAAAAATGAAAAAATTTATTATAGGTATTATAGTGTTAAGTTTCTTTTTAAATTCTCATGCTCAACAAAAAGAAGATACACTGAATAAGAAAACAGATACATTAGTGATACAAACAGAACAATCCAATCTACGTAAAAATGAATATATGCCTCGAATTTTCAGTATTCTGAAAACGGATTTTGAATGGAATACGGAAACAGGCAAAAAACGTTTTGTTTTACGAAATGCTCGATTGGGAATAAGAGGCAATTTGAGTCAGTTGATAAATTATCAAATGGAATTGGATTTGTCGGATGATGGTGTTTTTAGGGTATTAAATGCGTTTGCTGTCGTAAAACCCATTCAACTGGATAAACATGCCCTTTCGTTTTGGGTGGGGTATCAAAAACCGTTTTTCTCGACCGAATATTTACGCAATCCTATGCAAATATTTTTTGCTACACGTTCTATGGTTGTTAGCGAAATGACCGCCGGTATTGCCGATATTGGTGTGATTGCCAATTATTCTTTTCAGAATGATGTTTTGCCTTTTGATGTCTCTATTGGTGTATTGAATGGTATGGGATTTCAAAATATTTCTTTTGAAAAGCCAAATTATAATGGGCGAATACGCTTGTTTCCAATGAAAGGATTGCGGTTAGTGGCAGAATATTATGGCGGATACAATATGCAGAAAAATCCGCTCAATACCTTTGGTTTTGAATGTACGTATGAGTACAAGTCATTTTTTATTGAAGCTGAATATATTCAACGTCAGGTTGAATTTATAGACAGTGGTTTTACAAGAAAAACAGAAGGCTTAATGGCAGAAACTTATTATAAATTCGCTTTAAAAAAAGCCGGCTTTATTCATTCTATTACGCCAACTTTACGATGGGATATGTTAGGTAATCAGATTTTTAACGAACAACTTCAATTGGGTAGAGTAACAGCAGGAGTAAACTTTGGCATTGATAAATCATTTTTAACGGCAGAAATACGATTGAATTATGAAAAATATTTCAAACATATTGTTACCGACCGTAAAGATATGTTTATATTGGAGATGGTAGTGAGTATATAAATGATTTAAGGAATCATTTATACGGAAGACTCTGAAAACAAGTCTATCACTTGTTTTGAATAGGTTTTTGAAACCGGAATATCGGGAATGGATTTAGAATCCAATTCCACAAACAGCCCTTCTTTATCACGTCGCATGACTTTTACTTTACTGCGATTGATTATATAAGAACGATGGCAACGTACCAAATTTACATCGGAAAATGATTCTTCAATGTTTTTAAGAGAATTTCGTAAAATAAAGTGGCTTACTTTTTCTTTATTGATGTAACATATCTTTACATAATTATCTGCAGCTTCAATATAAAACAAATTATTAATACTCACCGATAATTTTAAATTACCTTTATCATCGGTAAAAATAATCTGATTTTTTTCTTCTTCCAGTGGATTATTATTGTTTTTACTACGCAAATTTTTAATGCTTTCTAAGGCGGAATTTTTCTCTTTTAATTCAAAATATAACCATGAAATAGTATATGGAAGAAATAAAATACATGTTGTATAAAGAAACGTATAAGGGAATATTTGAAAATAAT
>CAYZQG010000016.1:0-18578 GCA_964480685.1 uncultured Lentimicrobiaceae bacterium | reverse complement strand
GATATATAATTTGAATACTCGCATGGCTGATTTATTTGAAAATCGTTTATATCGACTACAAACGTTAGGGCTTATTACAAAAGAAAAACAACATGCTGTGAAAATTGTACTTTCTTTGTTGAAAATAAAAATAACATCAATTATATGAATAATTTAATCATAAACAAGGATAGTTTTTATTCAAGAATTTCGGACTTACTTAGGTCAGCAAAGAAAACGGTTGTTCAATCCATTAATAAAACTATAGTGGACACTTATTTCGAGATTGGCAGATTGATTGTTGAAGAAGAACAATTTGGAAAATCGAAGGCAGAATATGGACAAAATCTAATTCAAGGATTATCGCATAAACTTACAACTGAATTTGGCAAAGGTTTCTCTACCACTAACCTCAAGTAAATGAGAACGTTCTATCTTACCTATTCAAAAAGTCAGACACTGTCTGACGAATTCATATTGAGTTGGTCTCACTATCTCATGTTAATGAGAATTGACAATATGGAAGAACGCAATTTCTATGAAATTGAAGCTGCCGAAAATAATTGGAGTTTACGAGAATTACAGCGGCAATTTGACACTGCTCTTTATGAAAGATTAGCTTTGAGTAGAGATAAAGATGAAATTAAAAAGCTATCTGAAAAAGGATTGATAGTTGAGAAAGCACAAGATTCACTCAAAGATCCTTATGTGTTGGAATTCTTAGGATTGCCTGAAGAAACTAACTATTCAGAAAACGAATTAGAACAGAAACTAATTGACAAATTAGAGCATTTCTTACTTGAGTTAGGAAAGGGCTATGCTTTTGTTGGCAGGCAGGTACGATTTTCTTTTGACGATAAACATTTTCGTATTGACCTAGTTTTTTATAACAGGCTCCTTCAGTGCTTTGTTTTGATTGATCTAAAAATGGGAGAAATTACCCACCAAGATATTGGACAAATGCAAATGTACGTGAACTATTATGACAGATTTGTGAAACTTGTTAACGAAAATAAAACAATTGGTATAATTCTATGTAAGAAAAAAAATAAAACACTTGTCGAAATTACCTTGCCCGAAAACAACGAACAAATTTTTGCAAGTAAATACCTGACAGTTTTACCAAGTAAAAAAGACTTAAAAGCATTAATTGACAACAAACTTGAAGAGTAAGAATAATAAATTGCTCCCAATCCCTTACTTTCCATACTGTCAAAGCCTTACCATTAGTGCAGCAAGTAATAAAACAATAAAAAATCCTTCCTAAAAATTTTTTCTCTATTGTTTTTTTATATTAATTTATTGTTTACTTTTGCATCGTAAAGCCATAACAATTACAATGAAAATTTTATCTAAAAAGCAGACTTTTCGAATTGAAGATAGTATAAGTTTTACTTTTAGTCAACCGTTAGAAGCAATTATATGAATAAAATAGCCATAAAATTATTAACACTTTTAGCATTAATTTCTTGTAACCGACAGGTAAAGCAAAATGACCATACTGAAGAAACACAGCCAAAGTATCAAGATATAAGTAAATACTCAATCAGCTTGGGTAAACATAATTCAATTTTACACTGCATTCCAACTATCAACAATAATCATCTCCTATATGTAAGAATTGACAATAACGACAATATTAATAAAGAAAATTTATATGTTATAACCATCAATTCGAAAGGTGATTCCATAAATAGTTTACCGATAAAATTTAATAATATCCATACTGATTACATTGAATGTAATCATTTTTACTATATAGTTCATACTGATTCCAGAACAATGGGAGGCGATTCTAAAGACTTCTTAAATAAATATGATAAAAATTGGAAATTAATTTGGTCTAAGAAAATTGGTAAACCCAAATTTCCTGGCGGTTTTACAGTATTAACTCTAACAAAAAACAACGAAATACTTTTAATAGCCAATGAATTAAAGGGCATTTCGATTAGGCTGTACAATCTTGACGGAAAATTGATTTCAGAAAATTCGATGTTGACAAATGGATGCAGTAATCCTATTTCTATAATAAAATCTTATGACAACAATTTTTATTTAACAGCAGAAAAATACGACCAAACAACAAAAATCACTTCGTTATGGCTCATGAAATTAACTCAAAAAGGAGATACAATTTGGACAAAGAAATACCCTCAATTTTGTCCAAAGCAAACTATTTTGACGAATAAAGGACATTTAATTTTTTATGGTAGTTACTACTCATCATCTGATGAACAAAATATAAACTATGAATTTTTAAAAATTTTAGCAATTGACACTATTGGGAATTTAAAATGGGTAAGAGAAATAAAACAAAATTACTATGAACGTCCAGGCAATTTTTTTGAAACAAATAGCGGAAACTATTTATTTTCAGCCACTATTACACCATTAAAAGACCAAAGTGACTTCCCTTATCTTTTTGAAATCAATAAAAATGGAGTCATAATTTTTCAAAGAAAGTTTGATTATCAATCAGGAATTGGCAGTGTTCCATTTATTTTCAAAGGACAAGGACAAATAATTATGATTGGACAAAAATGGATTGGTAAATTTGGATATCCATTTAAAGATGTTATTCAAATCACAAAACTCACAGAATGATAAGAACAACTACTGCTAATAGCTTTTATCGGAAATATAAAGGTATATCAATTGAAAGTTAAATTTTCATAAAGTATGGTAAAAAAAACACAAAAAAATAGGTTGATTTTGGAAATTATAGTCTTAATTTTGGGATACAACTCTTGTTTCCTATTAAAACCTAATACGCCTAAAGGAATTGACCCGAACCCAATTTACACCTTAAAACTTCCTGAGGATATTGATATATCGGCAATTCTTTTTAGTAATGATTCAACTTTAGCAAAAAAATATAATTGTAAATTAAAAAAGATAGAAAATATTGAAAAAAATATAAATTGGGAATGGATAATTATACCTGCCACCAATGACACAAACGAATATATCTCAAGAGATATTAAAATTGGACAATTTAAAAATGATAGTGAAGCATTTGAAATGTATTCGTCTTTCAAATCCATTTATACAATAGGTTTTTATAGTAGGCTTTACAAAGAGAAAAAACAAACAGATAATAGATATTGTATGATTTATGAAACTCCTCAAATAGATAATAATCATGGATTTTTTTATTTATTTAATGGTACTTTGTTGGAATTTGCATTTCTCATAAATAATTATCTTGTTACTATTACATATACTGATTTTGGGTCTATTGAAAAAAAATACAAATCAAACATTAACAACGATATTATCATGGTGTCCGAATTATTTAATGATATTCTTATTAAATACAATGAAAAAAGTACAGATAATTAAAGATGATATACAACCAATAACAGACATTAACCATTAAACCCGTTTTACAACAATAAATAACAAAATCTAATTTACTGTTTTATAATCTTTTTCGTTATCGAAGAGCCGTCTTCAATGGTAATTTTTATAAAATAAATGCCGGTGTTTAAATTGCTTATATCAAGAGTTGTCGTTTGTGTTTGCAATGTTTTGTCTAAGAGTTTTTGTCCGGTTAGCGAAAACAATTGTATGCTTCTTAGTTGTTTATCGGAGGTAATGGTACATTGATTTACAACCGGATTGGGATAAACAATCACGTTCATTTCGGGAGCAGGCACCGGAATGGATGTTGTTTTATCGGGATAAACGGTCATGGAAGGGTCGCCGAAAAGAATCCAACTCAACATATCTTTGGAGCGTTGCAATTGAGTAATCATTTGAATGTATGTTTGCAAATACACACTTCCTATGGAAGCATTGGTATCGGTTGCCGGAAGAAAGCGATTAAACGTTTGGAGTGCAAGAATGGCTGCATCCCAATCAATGAGCGATGAAAACATCAAACAAGCCACTGCACCGGAAGGTAAATCGTTAGACGAAGCATGCATCCATTTTTCAGCCAAGCATTCTCTACCGGCAAAATATCCGTTTAAACAGGCGGCGGAAATTACAAGAGGAAATTCAAAGGTATTGGTTAATTTATCTATGGATGAATGGGTAAAATTGCCGGTTTCCCACTCCTCATAACTTCCATATCCTGCATAGTTTATCAATGAAACACCGGAATTGATGATGGTGAGTATATCTTCTTCCGAAGGATTTCCGGCTTTATCTTCTTCACCTTGCGAACTGTCGTACATTTCGTAAACCGGAAAAAATTGTTTTTCCGTTAAAACCGAACGAGTTTCCCGCAGGTATTCCCAATCGTATTTGCCTGTATTTTCAGAATAATTGTTGGAAGCAATGCCTAACGCACGCTTTGAAAAAACGGTATTATTTCGTTTTTCAAGTTTATCGAGTTGCAGGTTTAATTCTTCTAAGGTATTAACCGATAGTCTCCCGACAATCATTTCGGGAAAATCATCTTCCCCTTCAATACAAGCAAAGCGTTCGTCCGATAATCCGTCTGCTAAGCGATACGCCGGAATTAATGCATCATCACCAATAAGTAAAAGATAATCGGGATGAAACAAGGTATATGTTTTGTGTATCATGGCTTGAATGGAATCGATGGAATCGGTAGGAGTTAGGGTCAGTAAATAAGTTTGAATGCCTTCTTTGTTTTTTTGTTGTATAAATTCCGATAAACCGGACGAAAATAATTCATTACAAACAATCATCATGGATGTTGTGGCTTTTGTATCCTGTTCAATTTCTTGAAAATTGCAAAATAAAGTTTGGTAAGAAGGAATAAATTGCGGAGAAAGTTGTCGGCTTTGAGACGAAAAATCGTGCTGAAGGTTAATACATACATTTTGGGATGTACCATTTCCCCAAAATCGAATTTTCAATCCCTCACAATCTCTAAAACGAAAGGTTTGTTGTTCGGCATGAACATATTGTGTGTCTGTTGGATGTTGATAAATAAGCGTATAGTTTTCTATTTTGTCGGGAACAAAGAAATATAAACTTGTATCGGAAAAATTTTGTTGAAACAAAAGCGTTGTTAATGAATCGTTTCCAGAAATAAGTACGGGAACTTGTCCCTTTAACGGAAAGAAAAGACAAGAAAAGCAAAAAACAAATCCGTATTTATTGAGTAACTTCAATGTTTTCAAAAGATTCATCCGCACCAACTTCTTTACCAACTACTAACGTGATTTCGGAATGATAGGGAATTTTTTTACCTTCTTTAATAAGCTTCCCCTTATACCGTTGTTCTAAAACGGCATTGGGATATTTACTGGGTTGATAAATAACTTGTCCTAATTTTAAATTATTCGATTCCAGCATATTCATAGCCTGTCGCAACGATAAATCAATAAGATTGGGCATTTCTACTTTGGGAGGTACCATCATGCTGATGGAAAGATAAATTTTTCTTCCTTTTTTAACTTTCATGCCGGCTTGCGGATCTTGTGAAATTACAATTCCTCCTTTTACATCGGGAATAAAAACCGAATCGTTGATGGTTAATTCAAAGTCATGGTCATTTTTAGTGTCTTTAAAATCTTCCAACTTCGATTGTGTATATCCGTTAAAATCGGGCACTGCATATTCTTTGCCGTGATTGGTGAAGAATCGAAGTGCTAGCATGATAGCAACGATAATAACCAACGATATTAAAATAGCTTTTACTATATCTCGGAGGATAGGATACTTTTGAAAGAACGATTTAAGATTCATAATGCATTAAAATTATTTTTATAATCCGCTATCAATATTCAACATCGGTTTATTTGATGCAACCGTTTTGTTTGCTGCAAAATTAAACAAATTTTCCCGTATAAAATAAAAGAAAATAAAATAATTTAACAATCAAATCAACCGATAAATTGCTTTTTATAATATTACTAAACCAAATGTTCCAATTCTTAAATACATAAACTATCGTAAAATGCTTTAAAAATATACTTATCAAAACGCCGTCCTTTGCTTTGAATTGGACGATAAATCTCTGCGGTGGTTGGAGTTGGGAGAGAAGAAGTGAAAAAAATGCTAAATTATCTCCCAAAATTCTTATTCCCCAAACCACTTCATGGCTCGGACATAACGCTCTACATAGATAGGTGTAATAGCTATATTCGGTTTGTTATCATAAATATAAGTCCCCCATGCCGAAGCATTATTATTCCCAATTTGATCAATTGTTGCTTCGGTAGATGTCCAATATTTACCTTTGCCACTTCCGGATATCCATATACTAATCAAAGTAGCTTCTATGTTTTGCAAGGTAATATTTATGGTGTCTATATTGTTTAACAATGCAATCATCTCACATTTTGCGGGAAAATACCAGCCTTCGCCTTTATCGGTACACCATTTAGCGGCTTCGATCCGTTCTTTATACCCATACGTTGAGGTATCGGAACGCAATGCCATATGAATGTCCGTATTTATTCTTCCGTCTAAACTATCATAGGCATAGGTTGTATGATGGGATGTCCCGTACATCAATCCAGAATCAGATTCGTTCAACGATACTATTTTACCACTGCTTCCGTAGGACTTACCGTTGTCGGTAAAAACGGTATCGGCTAACCAACAAACAACGCCTTCAGCAAGTCCGTTGTCGTCGTAATGAACATCGCCTAAGGCATAACCTTTTGCAAAAGTAAAGGTATAAACAGCATCATTTCCAGGCTGTAATATGCTTATTTGTCTTACTTCTTTTACTTGATTGTAGGTAGTATAGCCAATAAATAGTAAGCTGTCGTGGGCTTGAAATTCGTTCTCTGTATCGGCTTTTTGAATGCGATTTTCTTTGGTAAGGGAAATAGTGTTTACATAAGAAATACGGTTTACATTCGAAGCTTCCGTAGCCGTTACTTTAATACTTTGTTGATAGTGAGAAGATTTTACAAACACTATATACATTTGAGGAACCGCAACTTGAATTCGGAATGAATTAATGCCTGTTGTCATTTTTGCGGAATAAGAAGCATATTGTTTGCCGCTTATATCGAATAATTGTACCGTAAGATTTTCATCCGAAGGCAGTTGTACCGAAAATTCAGTGCTTCCCTGAAAGGGATTGGGAATGTTTTGATATAAGCGAAATTCGGTTCCCGATACTTCGTTTATCCCCACAGAGTTAATCATTTTCAACACGGTATCGGGATAATAAAGCATTTCCTCCCAAGATCGGGTTACATTGATTATCTTTACACTATCTAATTTCTGATACCAATTATCTGGCATTTTAGACGTAAAACTTACATTCACATAGTTTTGAGCAGATACCAAACTGATGATTACCGTTAAGACAATGACTAAAATAATATTTTTTCTCATTTTATTTAATTTTTAATTTGTAAGTATGTATAGATATTTCTTGATTTTATTTGCCTTTTTTGTTTTCTTTTCTCCTTTGGAATTTAGCTGTTTTTTTTGCTAACACCTTCATTTTAAATTTTTCAATGAAAGTTAGCAGAATCAGGGTTAATTATTCGTCTTTTTTTGAGGGAACACCCTCTATAAAGGTTACCACTTCCCACACAAAACAATGTTTTGTCGTAAATGGGGGGGGGGTGATAGTCAGCATTTTACACACTAACGCTTGCTTTGCAAGCAAAATTAACTGTTTTAATAAAGGTGTAAACAAAACTAAAACATAAAAACACAACCCAAAAGCAAACTTGGTAAGTTTTGCCGGAATAAATAAGCGATAAGGCACCGTACTCATTGTATTTTTGGATTTATATTTTGCGGTGCAAAATTACATAAAAATTAATTCAAAAAGTAATTTATTATACATTATTTTGTAATTCTCAGAAAACGAGCAAGAAAAATTAAAAATATTTTTAAAATTACTATTTATTTTCAAAAAACTTTTCATTTGAGTGGACGGTTTCTCCAGCCATAGAACAAATATCAAAATTTATTATTGTCCGATAATTATTTTCAGATAGGTTGAAATTCTTTGCTTCATATTGTTACGTTCAGCATGACAAATAATTATTATCGTATATCTCTATGAAAGTAAAATACGGTCATTCTAAACGAAGTGAAGAATCCTTCAGTTTTTTATCGGACAATACGGTGTTTAAATACAAAAACGAAAATAATAAAGCATTTAAAACAACTAAATGTAATTAAGTAAAAATAAAATCTGTTTCAAGGCACAAATAATGCAAAAATCAATAGTAATTTTACCTAAAAATATCTTCGATTGAAATCTAAATGAAAGAAATACAAAACAAAACATAATTGGAATTATTTATAATTTGAAAATAAAAAAATTATACCTTTGCAAGTCTAAAAAAAATAAAGATAAAAATGAGCAATAAAAAGAAAAAAGAAGAAGCGATTATCCCAGTTGATACATTTATTCAAAAAGTGGAGAATTTTTTTGAAGTCTATAAAAAACAATTCAATATCATTACTTCCGTAGTTTTGGTTGTTGTTGCCGCAATTATTGTTTTCTTTACATGGTATATGCCCAAACAACAAGACAAAGCCGAGTTGGCAATTTATAAAGCCGAACAATATTTTGCTCAAGATTCTTTTGCTTTGGCATTGAACGGCAACGGCATGTATGATGGTTTGTTGACCGTTATTGATAAATACGGCATAACAAAAACCGGAAACAGAGCTAAATTTCTTGCCGGTATATGTTATTTAAAAACAGGAAAATACGATGATGCCATCAAGTATTTAAAAAAATTCAGAGGCAAAGATAAATTAGTTGCCGTTCAAGCATTGGCATCTATCGGAGATGCCTATGTTGAAAAAAATGATTTTAAAAACGGCTTGGCTTACTATAAAAAAGCAGTGGATAAGAATCCCAACGAAATAATAACGCCTATTTATTTGTTACGAGCTGCCATGATTTGTGAAATGGACAATAAGTGGGAAGATGCTTTGACCTTTTACGAACGCGTTCAAAAAGAATATCCTACTTCTAACGAAGCTCAAGATATTGAAAAACGAATTGAATTTGTAAAAGTTAAAATGGGAAAATAAGCCTACGCATGTCCATTCAAAAAGAAAAAAATCTTTCAAAAGTACATGCCGATTCCAAACCTTGTATTCATGGGAAAAGAATTGGAATCGTAACTTCCGAATGGAATTCAACAATTACCGAAGCCTTACGCAAAGCGTGTTATGAAACTTTATTACAACACAATATTCAAGAAATCGACATTACTCAATTAAGTGCTCCGGGGAGTTTTGAATTACCGTTTGTTGCCAAGCAGCTGATTTTAAAAGGAATGGATGCCGTTATCTGTCTGGGTTGTATTATTCAGGGCGAAACGCGACATTTCGATTTTATTGCCGATGCCACTGCCAACGGTATTATGAATGTAGGATTACAAACCAATACTCCCGTTATTTTCGGAGTTTTAACCACTAATACCATGCAACAAGCTTTGGATAGAGCCGGCGGAAAACATGGAAATAAAGGCGTTGAAGCTGCCATGACTTGCTTGAAAATGTTGGAGTTGTAATAGATATAACTGTTATTTCTCTTTTATATAAACATGCTATGATAAAGAATTTTTATTTTATTCTATTATTTTTTAGTATTTTTTTTACCGCTTGTATTAATCCGAAAAAACAAGGTGCTGTAATTTTTTCGTTTGATGATCAATATGTAAATGAATGGTTTGCTTATAAAAATCTTTTCTCAACCTACGCTATAAATGCCACTTTTTTTATAGCTAATCCCTACTTATTAGATAGTGAATGTGTACGTAAATTAAAAATCTTGGAATCCGAAGGTCATGAAATAGCCTGCCATGGATACAATCACCTTAATAGTTTGGATTATACCGATTCAATGGATATATATGTTGAAAAAGAAATAAAACCGGCAATCAATCAGCTTAAACAACAAGGATTTAATGTTGTTTCTTTTGCCTATCCTTTCGGGAAATCTTCTCCTACTATCGATTCGGTGATGCTTACCTATTTTTCGTATATTCGAAAAGCTACGTATAATATAAACGATACAACTATCGATACCTATAACGATATTTATATTTCTTCTCCATCCACAAGAGTTACCAATGCAATGGGTATTGATTATAATTATGCCATTTCACTCGAAAACATAGAAAAAGCCATACAAAGAGCTGTACAAAACAATGAAATTTTAGTGTTGTATGCTCATAGCATAAATTCATCAAAAAACGACTATACCATTCCTCCCGATTATTTAGAAAAGATATTTGAATTATGTAATAAATATCATATTAAATCGCTGAGAATGAATGATATATCTTCTTTTTCATTTAAAAATAACAAATAATTTACGATATGAAAATTGTTTTTATGGGAACTCCCGAATTTGCAAGCGGTATATTGGAAGCGATTTTTTTATCGGGGAAGCATGAAATATGTGGTGTGATTACAGCGGTGGATAAACCCGCCGGAAGAGGTATGCAATTGATGAAATCGTCCGTTAAACAATTTGCTGAAAAACATCAATTAAAGCTTTTTCAACCTGAAAAATTAAAAGATACATCTTTTATCGAAACTTTACAATCGCTTCATGCCGATGTATTTGTGGTAGTTGCTTTTCGCATGCTGCCCGAAGCTGTGTGGAAAATTCCACCCAAAGGAACGTTTAATCTCCATGCTTCTCTTTTACCTCAATTCAGAGGGGCAGCTCCCATTAATTGGGCACTTATCCATGGAGAATCCTCTACCGGCGTAACAACGTTTTTTATTAACGATAAAATTGATGAAGGAAACCTTATTCTCTCAAATAAAATAGCCATTAGTAACGATGATAATGCAGGTAGTTTACACGACAAATTGCTGGAAATAGGGAAACAAAGCGTGCTTAAAACCTTGGAACAAATCGAAACCGATACGTATATCGAAACAAAACAGCCCGAAATAGATAATCTTAAAACAGCTCCCAAATTGTTTAAAGAAGATGGTCGTATTCATTGGCAGGAATCGGCACGGAATATTCATAATTTAATTCGTGGATTATCACCTTCTCCAACAGCCTTCACTTTGTTTACCAATGAAAACGGGCAAGAGATGATGATTAAAATATTTAAAAGTAAAGCGGAATTATGTTTTCATAATCAAGCGGTAGGACTTATCGAAACCGACAATAAAACCTATTTACGCATTGGCTGTGTAGATGGGTTTATCTATGTGGAAGAAATTCAATTAGTCGGAAAAAAACGTTTGCCCATTAAGGATTTTTTGTTGGGAAATAAAAATTTGCATTTAAAACAATGTCGTTAAATAAGGAATAATTATTTTATATTCAATATATATAAATTATATCTATTTTTTTTATATTTTTGCAGCACCGAATTTCATGGGGCATTAGCTCATCTGGCTAGAGCGTTTGACTGGCAGTCAAGAGGTGACGAGTTCGATTCTCGTATGCTCCACTTTCTTATAAAACAGCGATAGTTTGCTGTTTTTTTATTTAAATTTTTTCATACCAAATCATATATATTTTGTGTATTTTTGCAAACCTAATCAGGGGCATTAGCTCATCAGGTAGAGCGTTTGGTTCGCAATCAAAAGGTAACGAGTTCGAGTCTCGTATGCTCCACGAAATTATATAAATATAAATTATGGATATAGAAAAAATTGTGGAGGCACCCAATACTAAAGATTTGTTGATAGTTGCTAATCAATATACAACTTTTGTCGAAAAAATTCATCTTTTTGAGCCATCCGATGCCATGGAGTATTTATTGAAAATCATCCCCTTGTTATACATTAAAGGGCTTCTCATTCCTGTTTTTGACTTAGAGGAAGATGAAATTATTGCTTCGCGTTTTCTAACCGAAGAAGATTACGAAACTACCTACATGAATGTCAAAGATAAATTTGAAAAATACAATTATTTTGAAAGTTACAATGCCCTCAATAGTCAAGTTGAAACTTATGATATGTCCGAAATGATAACGGATATATACCAAGACATGAAAGATTTTTTCTTGCTTTATCAAAAGAATACCTTTACCAATCAAATAAATGCAGTCCGAAACCTGCGTCGGACTTTTTATGAAAGATGGGGAAAAACGATTGTCGTTTTACTTTCGTATCTCCATCCATTGCTTTATCCGTTGGAAGAAAATCAGGCAGAAGAAATAGACTAAAATTGCCGTATATTTCATATTTTTTTCTTTTTGTAACATAAGTTACCATACATCTGTTTTCTTTGGATTACTTTTGCATCAAAAATAAACCAAAAATTTAATGCTATGAAACGTAATATTATAAAAATAGATGAAGAAAAGTGCAACGGATGCGGTTTGTGTGTAAGCGGTTGTCATGAAGGGGCTTTGCAATTAATCGACGGGAAAGCGAGAATGATCAGTGATTTGTTTTGCGATGGCTTGGGAGCCTGTATCGGAGAGTGTCCCGAAGGGGCAATCTCTATCGAAGAACGGGAAACTGAACCTTACGATGAAATCAAAGTCATGGAAAGCATGGTAGCAAAAGGCGAAAAAACCATTCTTGCACATTTGCAACATTTAAAAGATTTTAATGAGATGGGATATTTCGAACAGGGAGTAAAATATTTGAGGGCAAACAATATAGATATCGACCTCAGTTCTTTGTTTCAATCCAAGAGCAGCGGATGTGATCATAAAGGAGAAGGTTCTTGTCCGGGGAGCCGTGAACACTCGTTTGCCAAAGCCGAGTCTGCTCCTGTGCAAGAGGTTCAAAATCAAGCATCACAATTAACGCATTGGCCCATACAATTGCATCTGATAAACCCAAATGCCGGATTTTTGAAAAACAGCGATTTATTGTTAGCCGCCGATTGTACCGCTTATACGTTAGGAAGTTTTCATTCTCAATTGTTAAAAGGAAAAACGCTTGCCATTGCCTGCCCAAAATTGGATACCAACAAAGAGGTATATGTCGATAAACTTCGGCTTATGATAGATGAAGCTCGTATCAATACCATTACATTGGCTATTATGGAAGTTCCTTGTTGCGGAGGGTTGCTGCAATTGATAAATTTAGCCAGAGAAACCGCTACACGTACTGTGCCTGTTCGTCGTATTGTTATTGGCATTCAAGGAGACATACTGTCTGACGACTGGGTATAAACCATTGTAAATATTTAAGTTTCTTATTTTAACACCCAATTCTTTTCTGCATTGTGGTGAACGAAAGTCGTTACAGGGTATTTACCCAGTAAGTAATTCGATAGTTTTTCGGCAAAATACACAGAGCGGTGTTGCCCGCCGGTACAGCCGAAAGAGATTGATAGATGTGAAAAATCTCTCTCTAAATAATTTTTAACTGCCAAATCGACAATTGATTTAATATGTTCGAAGTAGAGAATTACCTCTCTTTCTTTTTCTAGAAAGTTGACGACCTCCGTATGTTGACCTGTTAAATGAACAAAGGCTTCTTGACGACCGGGATTCGGCAAACATCGGCAATCGAAAACGAAGCCGCCACCATTTCCGCTTGTATCTTGGGGATAGCCTATTTTAAAGGAGAAACTGTGAATGTCGATTTTTAGTTTGGGTTGTTTAAACGATTGCAATTTTTCGGAATGAATGAGTTGTTCAAATACTTTCGATAAAGTAGGGAGTACAACAGGGAGTTGAATGTTTTCGAGTATCCAAGACAAGTTTTTAAGGGCGAAGGGAATGCTTAACAAGAAATGTTCTTTTCGTTCGTAAAAGCCTCGATAACCGTACGAGCCCATAGCCTGCATGATACGCACCAAAACGAAGGCATAATAATATTTACGAAACAATGTGGGATTCCATAGTTTGGAAGCTGTCAATTCTTCGATGTAATAATCCACTAATTCTTCGCGTATGGATTGGGGAATGGCGGCTTTTCCGTCGTAAAGGAGAGAAGCAACATCGTAAGGTAACGCTCCTTTCCTGCCGCCTTGATAGTCGATAAAGAATAATTTATTGTCGTGCAGCATGATGTTTCGGGATTGAAAATCACGGAAAAGAAAGAAATCGGCATCGGCTTCTAGGAGGAAGTTGGTAAAGGTTACGAAATCGTTTTCCAACAATTGTTCATCAAAAGAAATGTGGGCTAATTTCAGGAAATAATATTTAAAATAATTCAAGTCCCAATAAATGGATTGGCGGTCGAAAGCGGCACGGGGATAGCATAAGGAATAATCGAGATTGTTTCCGCCTTTGGTTTGCAATGCCAAGAGGTTTTTTAAAGCTTCTTTGTAGGTTTGCATCAATTCAGGAGTAAATTCATTGAATTTGCAGCGGTAGCTGTAAAGGGTTTCATCTCCTAAATCGGTAAGAAGGTAAATATGTTTTGAGAGGTCTTGAGCGAGCACTTCGGGAACGGCAAAGCCTTGTGAATGAAAATGCTTGGTAAATCCGATAAAGGCTTGGTTTTCTTTGAGGTCTTTGTTATAGGCTCCGATAACGGTAAAGTTGTTTCCCTGCATGCGGAAATAGCGGCGGTTGGAACCCGAAGCAGACAATTCTTTCATCTCCAACGGTTGTTGAGCGAAAGTTTGTGTAAATAAATATGTTAAGTTATCTATTGGCATAAAGTTATTTTAGCTTTATAGGGTTCCATATTGTCAATTTAAGTAATCTAATGAAGATTACAGTAGTAGTTTCTTTTACCCTTTAATCTTATTTTTCTTTTATTTCACTTTAAATAATTCCACTTCAAAGATAAGGGTAGCACCACCTTTTATTTGATTACCTGCACCTTGGTCGCCGTAAGCGAGATGAGAGGGAATGTAGAACATAAATTTCGAGCCTTCGTTCATCAATTGAACACCTTCTGTCCAACCGGGGATAACTTGATTTAAGGGAAATTCAATGGTTTGTTTGCGTAAAACGGACGAATCGAAAACGGTTCCATCCATTAAAGTACCGTGGTAATGAACTTCAACGGTTTGAGAGGCAGTTGGTTTTTTTCCTTCGCCTTGACGGATTATTTTGTATTGTAAACCGCTTGGTGTTTCGATTACACCTTCTTTTTTTCTATTTTCATCTAAAAAGGCTTGTCCTTTTGCTTTTTCTTCGTGAAGGTCGCAATTACAGTTTTTATCTATATCGTGTTGTAAATTTTCTAAGAGTGATTGGATTTCATCGGGAGAGATTTCCAAGTTTTCTTTGTTTACAACTGCGGCAAAACCTTTGGCAAGAGCTTGCGCATCAAATTTTAATCCTGTTGTAGCATAGTTACTTCCAATGGCTGCTCCCAATGCGTACGATCTTTTTTCTGCTAATGTCATTTCAATATGTTTTTCGTTATAAATTAACTGCAAAAGTAGCAATAATTTTAATGCAAAATAAAAAAAGGAGAGTTTTAGGCTCTCCTTGTGATTATCATTTTTAAAGGATTTAACCTTCAAGAATTTTTCGCAGATGTTTATCTCCTAATATATCGATGGCAGTTTTGGCTAATGCTTCCGATTTGAAGTACGTAAAACTGCAAGGGGTGGAAATTTCTTTACTGTTTACTTGGTCATTCTCAATGAAAAGGATAAATTTTTGTTCTTGGGTATTGTTCCAATCGGGAATCCAGCCTTCGTTCAAATAAACGCTAATGTTAAGTACATCGTTGATAGACAGCCATCGTTCAATGTGTTTTTCGGAAATACAGTTATTACGGTCGTTATAAAGGGTGGTGAGGTTATGTTTTACCTTACCGAAAATATCTAAGAAGTAGGCTTCTTTTTTATAATACAACGACTTCATTATTTCTTCTAAACGCATACGGAGTTTGTTTTAGAGATTAGTAACCGAAAATATCTTCTAATTTCAACACTTTTACTTTTCCGATTTTTTTAAGATATTTCATATCCATTTCGTTGGTGTTACCCATAATGACATACGTACGCGGTTTTCCCGTAACGTATTCTTTTTGAAATAGTTTGATATCTTGTAATGTAAGTGGGAAAAGACCTTCAAAAGATGCTTTACGAGGATCTTCGGTTAATCCGAGTTTTTGCCACGATAAATAGGTCCAAATCAATGCGTCTTTGGTGATGCGTGCCGTACGATAACTGTTGATAGTAGATTCTTTAGCAATGTTAAAAGCAGCTTCGTTTTCGGGCATGTTAGCCATCAATTCATTGAAGGTTACAATAGCTTGTTGCATTTTATCGGTACCGCAAGCAATATAGGATACATTTTGATTAAGGTGTTTCAAGTCGGAAGGAGAGGAATATTGCGACATAGCAGTATAAGCCAATGCACGTGCTTCTCTCATTTCTTGAAATACAATGGAGTTCATGCTACCTCCGAAATATTCGTTGTATAAGCGAATTTTAGGAGTTAATTCACGTTGGTATTTATTACCGAACGAAGCGGAATATAAGGTAACTTGAGGTGATTCGTAATGAACTACAAAAATGCGGTCTTTAGTAGGTACGTTTTCGGTAAAGGTTACTTCGGCAGGAACATCTTTTAAATTGTTTAAATTGTGATGTTTTTTAATGCTTTCCGAAACGGTAGCAACATTATCGGGACCGTAATAAATAACAAATTGTTTAAAAGTCATCCAATCTTGTAGTTTGGCAATCATTTGTTCCGGAGTTATAGCTGCCAATTCTTTATCGGTGAGTTGGGTAGCAAAAATCGGAGATTTAGTGCCATATATACCGTAAGCAACTAAATAAGAAAAGATAGCATTTTGGTTAATTTTTGCATTTTCACGCGATTTTTTAATAGCGCTAATAAGGTTATCCAATGCTGCCTTGTTAGGTTTAGCATTTTTAACAATGTCTTCAAACAATTGCATAGCTGCATTCATGTTTTTGGCTAATCCGGAGATGGTAATGTAACTGCGTTCGCCACCTGCGGTCATGCTAAACGAACAACCGATTTTATAAAATTCTTCTTTGATTTGTTCGGGAGTGAATTTATCGGTTCCAAGATATTCTAAATAGGAAGAAGCAAGATTTAAATATTTATCGTGATAGCTTCCCATATCAATAACATAATTTAAGTCAAAGAGTTCATTGTCGTTGTTTTTGGTATAATACATTTTGGTGTTATTGTCCAAAAGTGTATATCCGATTTGAGATACATCGATAAAAACCGGATCAATGGGGTTTACTTTGCGAGATTCAATCATTTTAACAAATTCGCTTTTATCGGCTCGATTAATTTTGATAGGTGTTGTTTTCGGTTTTTTAACTTTATCAATATCGGTCGGTTTACCTTTGCGTTTATAAACAACCACATAATTATCTCTGCGTAAATATTTTTTAGCAAAATTCATAATTTGTTGTTTGGTTATTTTTTCTAAGCCGTCTAACAAATTCACTTTATTTTGCCAAGGAATATCTAAATAAAAAGATTCTTCCATTGCATCTACGCGACCACCGTTGTTTTCGAAATTTTTAATATCACGCAAACGTAAGTCGTTAATACAAGCTTGAAGCAACCATTCGGGAAATTTACCTTGTTGTAAGGAGTCAATTTGTTCAAGTAAAATATCTCTTACTTCTTCGAGAGTTTGACCGGCTTTCGGGCTTCCAAACATCATCATAAAGGTGTAATCGTGTAACATGGAGGGAGTGGATCCGGCACCTAAGGTACGTTGTTTTTGATTGATATTTAAGTCAACCAATCCGGCATTGCCATTGGTTAATAACATTTCGGCTAAAATCAAAACAGGAATTTCTTCGGAATTAGGATTTCCGAAACGCCAAGCTAAACTAATATTTTCGGCATCTTTACCAATAACTTCTTTTACAATCGGAGCCGTAATAGGTTCTTCGGGGGTAAAGGTAAAAGGAGGAATAGGAGAGGATTTAATTCCGCCAAAATATTTATCAATCAAAGCAATGGCTTGATCGGGATCAAAATCGCCCGACATAATAAATGCCATATTGTTAGGCACATAGTAGGTAGAGAAAAATTCCTTAACATTGGTAATGGAAGGATTACGTAAATCTTTTTGTGTGCCTATTGTGGTTTGTGTTCCATAAGGATGATGGGGAAAAAGGGCTTCCATTAAAGTTGTATTTACACGACGACTGTCTTTAGTAAGGGTCATATTTTTTTCTTCGTAAATAGTTTCCAATTCGGTGTGGAACAAACGAATAACAGGATTTTGAAAACGATCGGCTTGAATCATCAAGTAGTTTTCTAATTGGTTGGAAGGGATGTTTTCATAATAATTGGTAAAGTCAACCCAAGTAGCGGCATTGGTTCCGTCGGAGCCGATAATGGACATTAATTTATCGTATTCATTCGGAATGGCATATTGAGCAGCTAATTGCGAAATGCTGTCAATTTTAGCATACACTGCATTACGCTCAGCCGTGTTTGATTCATCAATTTTTCGATATACTTCAAATAAACGTTCGATTTCATTCAACAAAGGTTCTTCGGCAGCCCAATTGGTTGTGCCAAAATGATTTGTTCCTTTAAACATTAAATGTTCAAAATAGTGAGCTAAACCGGTTGTTTGCGCAGGGTCTAATTTGCTTCCGGCTTTGGTAGCAATGGTTACTTGAATTTTCGGTTTTTCTTTATTAACCGACATATACACTTTTAATCCATTGTCTAAGGTGTAAATGCGAGCTTTCAAAGGATCGTTAGGTACGGTTTCATACTTGTAAGTCTTTTGGCTGAATACATTGCATGCAATTCCGACACACAAAAAGCCAACAATAAATAATCTTTTCATATTCGAATATCTTAAATTTAAATTTT
>CAYZQG010000015.1:0-18710 GCA_964480685.1 uncultured Lentimicrobiaceae bacterium | reverse complement strand
ATGCTTTTCACAAGACCTCCTCGTCCAATTACAAATTTAATTTCTTTTAAATCAATATTGTTTTCCAATAAAGCTTCTAAAATGGTTTCTTTTCGCCATTTGTATTGATCTACAATACGATCAAATTCACGAATTTTATCTAAACTGTGTTTAATATTTTTTGAAAAGACGGACATAATCTCGTCTTTACTATTATCGGCGAGAATATTAAGTTCTAATACAGCAACTTTAGTAGAAGTAGAACCTGGGTTTATAGCTAATATTTTAATTTTATCTTGCATGAGTTATTTTTTTAAAGGATTTAGGAAGCAAAAGTACAAAATTATTTAATATATAACAGATAGTATAAAAAATTTAAAAACCGTTTAAAGAAAAATATAAAGGAGGTAATAAAAGGATAAAACCAAGTATAAAAAGAAATAGTAAAAATTTGATTATCCATTTAATCCATACAGAATAAGGAATCCGAGCAATGCCCAGACATCCGATAAGAACGCCCGAAGCCGGTGTAAAAACATTGGTAATGCCATCGCCAAATTGAAAAGCGAGTACCATTGATTGACGGGAAATGTGAAGTAAATCGGCAAATTGTGACATGATGGGTATTGTTAAAGCTGCTTTTGCAGAACCGGAAGGAATGATTAAATTTAATAAGGTTTGAAAAACATACATTCCACCCAATGTTCCGGCTTCTCCCAATCCTTTCATGGAATTTGCCATGTTAAATAAAATAGTATCAATGATTTTGCCATCTTGTAAAATAACAATAATACCTCCTGCCAAACCTACAATTAAAGCGGCATTCATAATATCTTTACAGCCTTCTAAAAAGAGTTTTACAATTTTATCTATAGAACAACTAAATGCAATTCCGGAACAAATACCTAACCCAAAAAATAAGGTGGCTATTTCCATAATATACCAATCGTAACCCAAAACACCGACAATCAGGAGCCAAATGGTTAGAAATAAAAGCATAAGAATAAAAGAATGTACATTTTTACGTAAGCTAAGCCAACCAAATAAAATAAAACAAGCCGTAGTAACAGGAAAAACAGGGATTATAAAAAAATGATTACTAAGTTTTATTTCGGTAAAAGGAAAAATAAACGATACATATAAAAATACAGCGGAGAGCAGACCCCATAAAATCCATGCACTTAAAGAAGTCTGCGAGGCAACGATTTCCGATTCATCCGATTTATTTCGTTCTCTCCAATAATTATCGATTGAATAAGTCAGTGATTTAGAAGGATTATGTTTAATCTTCTTAGCATACCATACTACAAAAACAATAGCCGAAAAAGTAAAAATACACCAGCAAATAAAACGATATTCAAATCCTGAAAAAAGAGGAATTCCGGCAAACCCTTGGGCAATGCCGATGGTAAAAGGATTGAAAATACCGCCGGCAAAACCGATATGAGCAGCTAAGTAACACATAGCCAATCCAACTATAGAATCATATCCCATAGAAATTGCCAACGGAACAAAAATGATAACAAAAGCTAAGGTTTCTTCACTCATTCCAAACACGGCTCCAAACAAACTGAAAACAATCATAATACCGGCAATTACGACATTATTAATGTCGATATGTTTAAAAATTGAAAATTTTTGAAGTTTTTTGATCAACTTTAAAAAGGATAAAATACCGATATCAATGGTTTTGGTAAAATTTAAAATCCAGAAAGCACCGCCAATCATTAAAATAAAAACAATAATAGAAGAAGTTTTTACAAAGCCATTAAAAAAAGCGGCAAAGACTTGCCATGTTTGTATTTCTTTGTCAACACTATGATAAGAATTGGGAATAACAACTTCGCGTTGAGTGCCATCAATTAGGCGAGTTTCTCTATTAAATTCGCCGGATGGAATTATCCATGTTAATATAGAGGCAATTACAATAATAAAAAAAACAATAGTAAAGGTACTGGGGATTTTAAAACCGTTTTTATGTTTCATCATTTTTTATAGCTAAATAAAAATGTTTCCATTTTCAAGAAAAAACTTCTTTTTTTTATTTGCAAAAATACAACTTTATTCTCTTCGATAGAGAAATGGGAAAAAAAAATGAATTTCTTTTTCGTTGATTTATAACATCATATTGCATGAGGGAGTATAAATACGAAAAAATAGGTATGTATTGTTTAAAAAAAATGTACTTTTGCAAATCAAAATTTAAAATTTAAGTTTATGAACATTGAAGAAAAAGTAATAGCCATTGTTGCTGACAAATTAGGAAGAGACATTGCAGAAGTAACTCCCGAAAAGAGTTTTGTAAACGATCTTGGAGCTGACTCATTAGACAATGTAGAGCTATTAATGGTTTTTGAAAATGAATTCAAAATTAAAATTCCTGAAGGCGATCAGGATAAGATTGCAACCGTTGGCGATGCCATAAATTTTGTAAAAGAAGCGATAGAAAAGTAATTTCTCTCTTTTTTTATGAAATTAAACAGAGTTGTAGTCACAGGATTAGGATCCCTTACTCCTATTGGAAATAATACAACAACCTATTGGAATAATTTACTCTTAGGAGTAAGCGGAGCTTGTCCGATTCGGCATTTTGATGCTTCTGATTTTAAAACCAAATTTGCTTGTGAAATTAATGATTTTAACATTCTGAATTGGGTAGAGTTAAAGGAAGCACGTAAAATGGATTTATTTTCACAATATGCCATAGCTGCAGCTGATGAAGCCGTTAAAGATTCAAAAATAGATTTAAATACCATTGATCTTGAAAAAGTAGGTGTTATTTTCGGCACCGGAATGGGTGGACATACCAGTTTATTTGAAGAATGTGAAAAATATATTTTGGAAGGGGAAGGTGTACCTCAATTCAGTCCGTTTATTATAACCAAAGTAATTGGAAATATAGCAGCAGGTCATATTGCCATTCGTTATGGATTTAAAGGCTTAAACTTTACAACATCCTCAGCCTGTGCTTCTTCAGCAAATGCCATTGCCGATGCTTTTAATTATATTCGTTTAGGGAAAGCAAATATTATTGTTGCAGGAGGTTCGGAAGCCCCCATCAATAGATTAAGCGTTGCAGGGTTTAATGCCATGCAGGCAATTTCTCGTCGTAACGATGATCCGACTACTGCGTCCCGTCCTTTTGATAAAGGAAGAGACGGATTTGTTATGGGAGAAGGTGCAGGAGCAATTATTTTAGAAAGCCTTGACCATGCTTTAGCAAGAAATGCAACCATCTATGCAGAAATAGTAGGTGCCGGTTTATCGGCTGATGCCTACCACATTACTTCTCCACACCCACAAGGAGAAGGAGCAAAATTAGCTATGAAAAATGCCCTCGAAGATGCCGAATTACCCATTGAATCTATTAACCACATAAATATGCACGGCACTTCAACTCCACAAGGTGATATTACTGAAATTAAAGCTATTATGTCGCTTTTTCAAGAACATACGTATGCGATTAAATTAACGGCTGTTAAATCAATGATAGGTCATTTATTAGGTGCTGCCGGCGTTGTGGAAGCTATAGCAACCGTTTTATCCATTAAAAATGATATTATTCCGCCTACTATTAATCATTTCGAATTGGACGATGAATTTGATAAAAATTTAAATTTCGTTTTTAATTTACCTCAAAAACACAAAGTTAACGTGGCAATATCCAATTCTTTCGGATTTGGTGGACAAAATACATCCCTTGTTTTTAAAAAATATGAATATTAATTTCCCCTCTTCCCATCTGCAGAAAAGCGAAGAAAAGATATTAAAATCATATATCAAAAATACTTTTGGTTTTTCTCCTAAAAAATTTATACTCTACAAACAAGCCTTTATTCATAAATCGCTTTCTATTGATAATTCGGAAACAGAAAATAATGAAAGACTTGAGTTTCTAGGGGATGCTGTTTTAAGTATCCTTATTGCCGAATTTCTATACAAAAAATATCCCTTAACCGATGAAGGTTTTCTTACCGAACTTCGCTCTCGTATTTTAAATGGAAATCATTTAAATAAATTAAGCCGTAAAATTGGTTTGGATATGTTTATTAAAACCAATGATTGTGATTTAATGATTTGTGAATCTCTTTTGGGAAATACATTTGAAGCATTTATGGGAGCTTTGTACTTAGATAAAGGATATGATTTTACCAAAAAAGTTTTTATTGATAAAATTGTCAATACGCATATTGATATTGATATGTTGGCCAGGGTAAACACAAATTATAAAGGTAAAATTTTAGCTTGGTCTCAAAAAGTTAAAAATAAAATTGAATACAAAGTTTCAAAAGAAATTATTTATAATAAAAGGAAACAATATATAGTTCAATTATATGTTGATAACCTATTTGTTGCTGAAGGGTGTGATTACAGCATAAAAGGAGCCGAACAAAATGCCGCTCTGTTAGCCTGTGAAAATTTAGAATTATAAATAAATTTTAAAAAGGAGAAACAAAATCGCAAAAAGAAAGAGCTTTTGCATCTTTCTCCGATACGATAGGATTAGATATGTTCCAAGGTATATCCAAGATTTCATCATTCCAAAGTAAAGCATCTTCCGCTTGTTTATTATAATAGTTTGTTGTTTTATAATGTAAAACGGTGTTATCTTCCAATGCAACAAAACCATGGGCAAAACCTTCGGGTATCCAAAACATATTATTTTCGTTGGCAGTTAATTTAACCATTACATTCTTTCCGTAAAAAGGAGAGTTTTTACGGATATCAACTGCTACATCTAAAGCAGATCCAAACACAACACGAACTAATTTTGCTTGAGCAAAGGGCGGTTTTTGAAAATGAAGTCCTCGAATTACGTTTTTATTTGAAATAGATTGATTATCTTGAACAAAATCGTGATGGATATGAAATAATTCAAATGTTTTTTTATTATAGGATTCAAAAAACAAGCCTCGATTATCGCTATAAATATCAGGAGAGATTATCCATAAATCGGGTATTGCCGCGGGGATTACTTTCATTATATTATCAAATAATTATTTTCTAATAAGTCGTTTTATTCTGCGGTAGAATCGAATTTTTTGGAGTTTTTTCATAAAAGAAGATTTACTACTTGGGGTATTTCCATACGTTTCTCCATATCCATATCCGTAGCCGTAATTATAGCCGTAATTATATCCGTACGAGCTGTATCTGCCGTAAGTGTATTTCCCGTAAAGATACCCGTAACCATATCCGCCATAATTACTATGAGAGGATAAATTCAAATCGTTTAATACAAATGAAAGGTTGTTTACATTGCAATTTTCTTTTAAGTTCTCCATGGTAAGGATAAACGGACGATAGGAATACATGGAACGTAAAATATAAATGGGGTAGTCGGCAACTTGTAAGCTATACATAGCGTCGGCAAGAATACCGATAGGCGGATTATCAATAACAATATAATCGAACGATTCTTTGAGTTCTACTAAAAGAGATTTCATTCTTTCGGAAAGGATAAGTTCGGAAGGATTCGGTGGAATGTTACCGGCTGTGATAAAATGTAAATTCTTAAGCCGACTTTCTTTCACACATTCTTCCCAAGTATGAGTGCCGGCTAAAATATTACTCATTCCTTTGGTATTAGTAACCGAATGTTCGGTGCTGTCGAAAGCCTTATGAATTTTGGGTTTACGCATATCCAAATCTAAGATAATTACTTTTTTGCCTGAATAGGTTATAATGGCAGCAAGATTAATGGCAACAAAGGTTTTTCCTTCTCCGGGAACAGTGGAAGTAATGGATATAATTTTTGAGCCTTCTTCATTATTAATAAATTGTAAATTGGTACGCAATTTCCGCATCGCTTCGGCAATGGCAGATTTGGGATGTTTATCTACAATCATTTGAGAATTATCCAATTGTTTTTCCGTATATTTGGGTACTGTTCCTAAGAAAGGTATTTCGGTATAATTAGTTACATCTTGAATATCGTGTATTTCGTTGTAAAATAAATATTTAAGAAACAGAAAGCCAAATCCTAAGGCAAAAGCAATAATCAAACTTATCAGAAAAGTCATATTTCTTTTAGGAGAAATAGGAGAAAGTGAAGAAGTTGCATTTTCGAGCATAATATAAGGAGAAGTAACTCCGGCACGAATGATGGAATACGAAATTTTTGCTTCGAGTAATTTATTATAAGATATGGTACTAACTTCAGCAATATTTTGTAGTTTTTTCAATCCCATCATTTTTGAATAATCTTGTTGCAAATACAAAGAGCCTTGATATAAATTGATATTTTCAACTAGTTTACTTTTATCTTTGCGAAGATTTTCAAGGGAGACTTTAACGGCTTCTTGTATAAGTTTTTTCTGTGTTTCGATGCTGTAATCTATTTGTTTTATTTTCCCGCTGTTGGAAGTATAATTATACAATAAGGTTTCTTTATCAATTAAAAGTTTTTGTAAGTTTTCTAATGTAGAATTTAGGGATTTTTGAAAATCGCTACCAATGATTTGGGCAAGTAAAAAATAAATATCAATATCTTCTTTCTTTTCTAAATTATTTTTTAACGTATTTAAAATATTATTTAAAACACGTTCATTCTTTTCGATAACAGCAAGTTCATCTTCGGCTTTTTCGAGTTCGGGTTGAATTTTATCAATATTTTGCAGATATATTTCTACTTTATCAATATTATTTTCTTTTTTGTAATCGTCAAGTGCTTTTTCTGTTCTGCGAACTTCTTCTTCCCAATAGAATAATTGTTCATCAATATATTTCAATACATTGGTATAACTTTCTCTTTCTTTTTCGAGATAAAAATTTTGAAATTCTTTTGTAATGGAATTTACAATGATACTTGCTTTTTTAGGACATGTATTTTTTAAAGTGATGGTAAAACTACCTGATTCTTCGGGGTCGGGAACAACACTCAGGTTACGTATATATTTTTTATTTTTTGAAATCGAATCGGGGACAATTATATAATAAGATAATGATAATAAGCTTTTTATTGGTTCATTAAAATTCAATTGAAATTGAATTTCGGGAGTAATATAAACCACATTTGGATTAAGTGTAAAAGAATATTTATAGGTTTCATCTTCTAAAACATAACTAATTTCTCCTTTATTCTCGGATAAAAAAGTAATATCAATTGGGGTGTTATATAATTTAGGATGTAAAGAATTAATTTTTATTTCAAAAGGTCTTTCCGGAAAAATTTCAATTTCACGAATAATTTTTCTTCGGTGATAGTCAACATCTAAGGGTAATTTATCTAAGACTTCATTTAAAAAGATAGGAGAAGTGATAAGATTTACGCTTTTTAAAATGTCGTTATCACCAATGTTTTTAGTTGAGACACCACTAAAAGCTTTTTTTAGAATGTCATCGTTGTTTTTTCTATCTTCTTGTATAACTGCTTTTGCTTGATATACACTGGGGGTAAATCGCAGGTATAAAAAGGAACTTACTACGGCAATAAGCAGCAAGGTAGGTAGTACATACCAATATCGTTTTAAAATAACAAAAATTATTTTAAAATTAATCTCTTCATTATTTACATTTGATATTTGTTTTTCCATAAAAATCTATTTTAAAAATAGTTGTAACACTAATAAAACCGTATTAGCTAAAGAAAGGTAAGGGCTGAAATCTTTCATAAATTGAGTAACCACTTTAGCAGGTTCTACATAAATTATATCGTTGGCTTGAAGTACCAAATCGGCTTTTTTTAAACCGTCAACAGTCGAAAGGTCAATTTCATATATAATAGGATTTTTTAAATCTCCGCGAATAAGTTTAATTTTATAGGCTTTTCCATCGTTAATACCTCCTGCAAGGGCTAAGGCTTCGATTAAAGTGGTGTTATTGTTTACTAAATTAATAACTTTTGCCGAGCCTCCGGTTCCACCCGGAAAAACGGTTACTCGTTTATTGGTTACTTGAAGCCGAACCATTGGGTTGTTAAGATATTGGGAATAAGATTTTTCTAAGAAAATGGTAGCTTCTCGCAGCGTCATACTGTCAATTTTTACATATCCTAAATACGGTAATTTGATTTGTCCGTCGAATTCTACTAAAAATTCAATTCCCGTATTTGGATTGGTAGAAGTAGTCATGTTGCGGATATCTGCCATGGAAAACATATCTAAAAAATCTTCCCCGTTTTGATAATATACGTTTATCTTTAAAATATCGTTGGGAGCTATTTTATATTCCTCGGGTTGTTTGTTTTCCGAAAAAGTTGAAATTTGGTCTTTGGAAGTTACTTTTAACATGCGTGAAGGCAAAAAGACTTTGCACGAGCTCAGTAATATGGAACAAATAAATATATAAATTATATATTTTTTCATACGTTTTTGGTGTTTAATTTTTTAAAATATATTTCAATGATTGACAACACAATATAAACAAAAATTATAAAAGGTATCGCTTTAAATTTTAATAATGCTACTAATATAATACTAATAAATAATAGTATATAACGAAAAATATTTTCTTTAAGTTTCAAATTTTTAAATTTTAAAGAAAATAGCGGTATATTTGAAATCATTAAATAACAAAGCGTAATAATGATTGTGTTAATCAAAATAAGGGAATATTCAAATGTGGGAAAGAAAGGGAGTGAAATTAATACGAAAGCTGCACCGGGAGTAGGTAATCCTCTGAAGTTTTCGGTTTGACGGGTATCAATATTAAATTTTGCCAATCGTAAAGCAGCAAAACATGCATAAAGCATTGGAAATAACAATACAGCTATGTTAATACTCAGCTTATTTAGGGTAAAAGTTCCAACATGAAAATATAATTGATACATAATAATAGCCGGAGCAACGCCAAACGATACAACATCGGATAAAGAGTCCAATTCTTTACCTATATCGGATTTAACGTGGAGCAAACGAGCAACCAATCCATCGCAAAAATCAAAAAGAGATGCTATAATTACCATAATAGCAGCAAGTTCAAAATTGTTTTTCATGGCTACTATAATAGCTATTATGCCTGAACATAAATTAAGTAAAGTAATACTATTTGGAATGTGTTTTTTCATAAATGAGTTAATCAAAAAGCATTGGATTTATAGGTTCAACTTTTTTTAAATTTAAGTGCCGGTATGCCAAATCGGTAACTTCTCTTCCACGAGGAGTACGTACAAGAAACCCTTCTTGAATTAAAAAAGGTTCATAAACTTCTTCAATAGTACCGGCATCTTCGCCTACTGCCGTTGCAATGGTTGAGATTCCAACAGGACCTCCTTTGAATTTGAGAATAATAGTATGTAAAATTTTATTGTCCATCTCATCCAAGCCGTACATGTCAACATTTAAAGCGGAAAGTCCATATTTGGCAATTTCAATATCAATAATTCCTTTTCCTTTTATTTGAGCAAAATCTCGCACTCTTCTCAACAAAAGATTGGCTATGCGAGGGGTACCACGACTTCGTCGGGCAATTTCATGTGCTGCATGTTTATCTATATCAATTTTTAAAATAGAAGCGGAACGAATAATAATTTTTTCTAAAGTAGCAGAATCATAATAATTTAACCGTAAATTTATACCAAATCGTGAACGTAGAGGAGCTGTTAGCAAACCCGAACGAGTAGTGGCTCCTACTAAGGTAAACTGATTCAACCCGATTTGTACATTGCGAGCATTAGGTCCCGATTCAATTAGGATATCAATTTTATAATCTTCCATTGCCGAATACAAATATTCTTCCACTACGGGCGAAAGTCGGTGAATTTCATCAATAAACAATACATCGTTGGGTTCCAAATTGGTTAGTAATCCGGCTAAATCGCCGGGTTTATCAATTACCGGACCGGAAGTAACCCTAACATTAACCCCCATTTCGTTGGCAATAATGTGCGATAAGGTTGTTTTTCCTAAACCGGGAGGTCCATGTAATAAAACATGATCTAAGGCTTCTCCTCTTTGACGGGCGGCATGTACAAAAACTTTTAAATTTTCCACCACCTTTTCTTGCCCGCAAAAATCCTTGAAATCGCCGGGGCGAATTACTTTTTCTATCTCTTTTTCAGAAAGATTTAGATTTTCAACAGATGGATTTAAGTTCGGATTAACCATGATTCTTTATTAAGAATTTTAATAACTGCAAAAATAAATGAAAAACCAATATAAAACTCTTCTATATGAAAATAATTATACATTATAATACTAATGATTAAAAAAAAGTTTTACCTTTGCATGCATTTATTTTTTAAGAAAATTGCTATGTATAGTCTTTTTATCAAAGAAATTAAAAGTTTTTTAAGTTCCTTAGTCGGATATATCGTAATAGGTGTATTTCTGATACTTACAGGTTTGTTTTTATGGGTGTTCCCTTTTTCGGATAATATTATTGAACGAGGTTTTGCCGATATAAACGGGTTGTTTAATTTTGCTCCCATCGTGTTTTTGTTGTTAATACCTGCCATAACGATGCGTTCCTTTGCCGAAGAAACAAAATCGGGAACCATTGAATTGTTGCTAACGTATCCTATTTCGGATTTTCAAATTATTATGGCAAAATATTTAGCAGGTATTGTCTTGTTAATTATTTCACTTTTACCTACTTTGATTTATTTTTTTACCGTTTATACGCTTGGTTATCCTACAGGTAATATTGATCAAGGGGCTATGTGGGGTTCTTATATGGGATTGCTTTTTTTAGGAGCTGCCTTTGCCGCTATCGGTATCTTTGTGTCTATTATGACCGATAATCAGATAATTTCATTTCTCTTTTCGGTATTAATTTGTTTTATTGCATGGAGAGGATTTGACTTTATTTATTCGTTCGATATCTTCGGCTCTTTTGGTTATATTATTAAAACATTGGGAATCAGTCATCATTACGACTCTATCAGCCGAGGCGTTGTCGATACACGAGATATAATTTATTTTTTGAGTGTTATTGTTTTGTTTTTATATTTAGCTGCACTCCGTTTAAAAAGTAGAAATTGGTAAAGATATGAAAATAAGTAAAAATATACGAAATATAAAACGAAATAACTTAATACAGTTTTTTTCAGTATTAATCATTCTTATTCTGATAAATATAATTTTTTCATTCTTATTTATGCGTTTTGACCTTACAAGCGAAAAACGCTTTTCACTTTCAAAATCTACCGTTAAGCTCGTTGAAAATCTCGATGATATTATTTATGTAAAAGTGTATTTATATGGCGATAATTTACCTCCCGATTTTGCGGAATTATCCTTAAAAACAAGAGAATTTTTAGACGAATTACGGGTATATTCCAAAAAAATCCATTACGAATTTATTGACCCTACCAAAGGAAAAGATGAAAAACAATTGATGGCATATTACGGACAACTATACAAGCAAGGTCTTCAACCACAGCCTATCCAAGATGTAGATGCCGGAGGCGTAAATACACATTATATTGTTCCCGGTGCTATTATTTCGTATCGCCAACGCGAAACACCGGTTTCGTTGGTTGATGCCGATGAAGGTATTTTAGTTAATCGTACCGAAATTATTAAATTTTCAATCGAAAAATTAGAATATAATATCGGAAATGCTATTCGAAGATTAACCGACCAACAAAAAGCAAGCGTTGCTTTTATCAAAGGACATGGTGAATTAACCAATGGAGAAGTCTTTAGTGCTGCCGTAGGTATAGCCGATTTTTATAAAGTTGATTCTGTAATATTAGACAATAAAATTTCTACTTTATTCGATGTAGAAATTTTAGATTCCAATACCATTAATTTCAAAATTAAAGATAAAAAATACGATTTATTAATCGTAGCCAAACCCACTAAACCTTTTTCAAATTACGATAAATTCTTACTCGACCAATTTGTGATGCGAGGAGGAAAAATTTTGTGGTATATAGATCCTGTTTTTGCCGAAATGGACAGTTTGCAACATTACATGGAAGTGCCCTGTTTGCCGCGTGAATTAAATTTGGATGATATGTTTTTTCGGTACGGTGTACGATTAAATACTAATTTATTGCAAGATATGAATGCTTTAGCCATCCCTGTAAAAACAGGCGAATTGGCAGGTCAAGCTCAATATAAATTTGTTCCATGGTATTTTTTTCCTTTAATTACTCCTTATATTGAACATCCGATAGTAAAGAACTTGAATGTATTAAAATCGGAATTCATTAGTTCGATCGATACCGTAGGCTCCAAAGCCGGTTTGAAAAAAACAGTACTATTAACTACTTCTACTGCCACTAAGATGATCAATACACCAACCATTATTAGCTTAGAATCCTTAAAACGAAAAGCCAATTATAGAGAATTTTCACAACGAAATCTTCCTGTCAGTGTCTTAGTGGAAGGTGAATTTCCTTCCTTGTTTTCGGAAATGGATAATATTGAAAATCAAGGGAAAATAGGGTTTATTTCCAAAAGTAAACCAACTAAAATGATATTTGTTTCGGATGGTGATATGATTAAAAATCAATTTGATTCAAGAAAATATCCTCTTCCTTTGGGCTATGATCAATACACGGATGTAGGGTACGGAAATAAAAACTTTCTATTGAATGCCGTAAATTATTTGTGCGATGATGAAGGAATTGCACAAGTACGATCTAAAGACTTTAAAATGAGATTGCTTGACAAAGATAAATTGCTGAAAGAAAAAACATTTTGGCAAATTATTAATATGACACTGCCATTAATTATGGTTCTAATATTGGGTATAATATTTGCTGTTATACAACGACGACGTTTTGCAAGATAACTAATTAATAATGAATAAAAGCACAAAAAAAAGTATTATAATACTGTCAATTACGGTGATACTGAGTATTGCCGTAACACTAATTTTATGGGCAAGAAAAGCGAGTTCGTTTGATTACGATTCAAATCAGTTTGCCGTTAAAGACACCAATACAATTACAAAAATATTTATTGCCGATTTTTATGAAAATACCGTTTTATTAGAACGTCAAACAAACGGTGTATGGAAAGTAAATAAAAAATTTGTTGCCGTACAACAAAATGTAAATGATTTACTCAATATTGTGAGTAATATATCTATTCGCGAACCGGTGGCTCTTGCAGCTCGTAACAACGTAACTAAATGGTTGGCAACAGGATCGAATAAGGTGGAAATCTATTATAAAGAGTATAAAATAAAAATAGGAAATCTAAAATTATGGAAATATCAGGCTAAAAAAGTATATTATATCGGAAATGTAACCCAAGATAATTTGGGTAATTATGCTGTAATGGAAGGAGGGAAAGATCCTTTTATTGTAAATCTACCCGGTTTCAGAGGCTTTATTTCTCCCTATTATTCTCCTTTTGAATCGGAATGGAAAAGTCATAGTATCATTAAATTGAAAATTTCACGAATAGCTAAAGTTGAAATAATTGATTATGAACATCCTGAGCAATCATTTTCCATTGTCCGAAATGGAATTCGGACGTTTGATATTTTAACAAAAGAGAATATAAAACTACCCGTTTACGATACGGCTAAATTATTCGATCATTTATCCGAATACCGCGATTTGAACTTTGAATTTTATGCCGTTGATTTAACCAAAGGATCCAAAGACTCTATTCTTTCCATGAAATTTAAAGACATTGTTATTACCGATAACGACAATAAACAAACAAAAATAAGCATGTATTATATGAAAAATGAATTAGATACGGCAAATTATATTTATAACGAAGACTTTATTGATATCTTTAATAGAGATAAATTTTATGCCGTTATCAATGACAAAAAAGAAGAATTGGTAATTTGTCAATATTTTGTTTTTGATAGGATAATACAACCCTTAGCTTATTACCTTCCTTTTAACGAAGTCTCAAAATAATCAAAAAAATAAAATATAAATAGAATGAATATAGAAAAAAATTATTCAACAGCCGAAACACATGTTTTATCCGACAGTAAAGCATTGAGTAAAAAATTTATGGCAAATGTATTTATTTGGATGTTTGTAGGATTACTGATAACAGCCGCTATTGCATGGATATTTGCCTCTACTTCGTTGATAAGCGTGTTGCTTACCGAAACAGGATTAAGTATGCTTGGATGGATAATCATGTTTTCGCCTTTTATTATGATTATATTTATGTCGTTTGGCTTTCAACGTATGTCGTTTATTTCGCTTATGCTGTTGTTTATTGTTTATGCTGCGTTGATGGGAATGAGTTTGAGTTTTATTTTGTTAGTATATACCGCTCAATCCATTGCGATGACATTTGTAATAACTGCCGGTATGTTTGGTATAATGGCGGTGGCAGGCTATACAACTAAAATTGATTTAACGAAATTTGGTTCCATTTTATTTATGGCACTTATCGGACTTATTATAGCTTCGTTGGTTAATATTTTTATGAAAAGTAATGGAATGCAATGGATTATTTCTGTTGCAGGCGTTTTAATATTTACCGGATTAACCGCTTGGGATGTTCAACGGATGAAAAAAACCAGTTATTCATCCATCGTTGGAACCGAAGAAGGAAATAAAACAGCCTTAATGGGAGCCTTATCTTTGTATTTGAATTTCATTAATTTATTCTTATTCCTTTTGCGTTTGACATCCGGAAGAAACTAATGCGGAGGTTAATCCTAACAAAAATTTTTACTATTCTTGGAATAATAAAATTTCTTGCCCAACAAGCCTTATAAAGAAATAAACGGAATACGGATTGTTATTCTAAATCTTCAAAATTTACACTTTCTTCTTTATTAAATCCATGTTTACGGATTGGTTTAATGGATTGAATATTTATTTTTTTTGAATGTACAAAGGAGATTATTTCGTTCAGTTCTTTACCGAAATTTTCAACATCTTGAATGTGAAGAAATATTTTATGTTTTTCATAAAAAAATGTCCCTTTCGCATCATCAAAACGACGTTTGCTTTCGGTAATGGTTAAATAATGCTCTTGATTCTTTGTTTCTTTTAAATCAAAAAAATATGTTCTTTTCCCTGCTCGTAATACCTTTGAAATAACTTCGTTATTTTCCTTATAATCACCTTTTTCCATAACTATTTCTTTTATAACCTATCGTAAAACAATATTTTCGCAAAGATAAATTATTTTTTTATATATTTATACCGAATGTACTTTTTTTGAAAAAAAATATTTAACTGGTTCGTTTTCACTGATTATAATTTTAAAACAAGGAAAGCATTTTTATTACCGATACATGGATAAAGATTATACATTCAAGGTAAAAATTACTTCCACAGTATGGGTTGTTTTATCATTAATCAATGGAATGACTTTATTCTCAATTACTTTTCCGTCTAAAATCAGCTTTTGATTGTCGTTGGTAAAAGACTCATTTTCGTTGCATTGAAAATGAATATTATACATAGTTTCCATATACCGATATTGGATACTGAATTCTTTCCATGAAGAAGGCGTTTTGGGAAGAAAATGAAGTTTGTCTCCTTCTTTCCTAAAGCCGAGAATATGTTCCAACCCTACTTTATAAGCCCAACTGCTCGAACCGGTATACCAAGTCCAACCACCTCTTCCGGCAAATTGCGGATTAGAGTAAATATCGGCAGCAATACTATATGGTTCCACTTTATATTTTAACGCATCTCCCATAGAAGAAGTTCGGTTGATAGGATTAATCATGGAATAGTAAGTAAATGCTTTGTCGGCAAAACCTTCTTTTAACAATGCCATAATATACCACATAGCTCCATGTGTGTATTGTCCGCCGTTTTCACGTATTCCTTCAAGATAATCCATGATATAGCCGGGATTATTTTTTGAATTCTTAAAAGGGGGTGTTAATAGTTTAATAATCTTGTTTTCATGATCTACCAATCGGTTTTCGGTTTCTCTTAAAATACTTATTTTTTGTTCTTGATCGGCAACATCGGTTAGCAAGCTCCACGATTGGGAAAGCAAATCAATTTGACATTCTGCATTATTACGCGAGCCCAACGTATCGCCGTTATCAAAATAAGCTCTTAAAAACCATTCGCCATCCCAGGCATTTTTATGTAAGGCAGCCTTGAGAGAAGGAATGGCATTTCGGCAGGTTTCGGTAAAGGAATCATCTTGTTTATAAGAAGATAAATGAATGATTTTTTGTAAAATATCCAACAAGAAAAATCCTACCCATACACTTTCGCCTTTTCCTTTGTAGCCAACTTTATTCATGCCGTCGTTCCAGTCGCCACAACCCATTAATGGAAGTCCGTGTTGCCCGAATTGACGCAAAGTTTTAAGTATACAGCGTTTTAAATGTTCGTATACATCGGCTTTTTCATCGTTAAAATAAAACTGAATTCCTTTTTCTGCTTCTTCATCACGGAGTTTTTCTCCTTGAACAAAAGGAACTATTTCATCTAAAAGGCTGTAATCTCCGGTTACATGGATGTATTCATAACTTACATACACTAACCATAAATAATCGTCGGAGAAGGTTGTTCTCGAACCGAAAGCGGTTTCATCGTGCCACCAATGCAATACATCTCCTTCGGGAAATTGATGAGAAGCATGTTTAATGATTTGATTTCGTGCAAAAGCAGCATCACTATATAAAACACTCATTACATCTTGTAATTGGTCGCGGAAACCAAAGGCTCCTCCTACTTGATAAAAACCGGCACGTGCAAAAAGTCGAGCGGTATATATTTGATATAAATACCACGCATTCATTGCAAAATTAAACGATACATCGGGCGTAAAAACTTGTATAGTGGATAGTTTTTCTTCCCAATACTGAGTTACTCGTATTAATTCTTGTTGTACTTCTAAGGTGGAATGGAAAAATTCCGGCACCCTACCTTTTTTTGTCCCAATTATAAAGGCTATTTGTTTTTTTCCACCTTGAGGCACTTCGGCTTGAATTTCAATACACTTATTGTTTGGATGGATATCATCATAATTAATTATTTTCTCCGTAGATGTTAAATAAGCTGAAACATCTTGAAAAACATTATTATATACATTTTTAAAATATAAACAATTATCTTCTTCGTTCCATTCCGACAACAAATGGCGATTGGTTTTTTCTTCGGTAACACCCAACACTATTTTAGCTATCAAGCCCAATTGAATGTGTTGAGGCGATGCGGTTGTATTCTCCAAGGTAATTAGATAATATTTTTCTTCTTTTTCCAATGCGGCAAATACATCTATTTGAACTTGAAAAGCATACGATTCGGCAGTAAACACAGAATAACCCAATCCATGTCGAGCTGCCGTAGGAATAAAACGTTGTTTATTGATTAATATAATTTCAGATGGGGGATCGGAAACCATATCATTAGACCAAGTTGTAATTTTATAGGCTTGACTGTTATGCGAATATGTAAATCCACTCATCCAATTACTGACAATAAAACCGAAATTAGGATTGGCTATTACATTAATCCAAGGCATGGGTGTATTCACATTGTTGATATAATATTCTTTTCCATTATCGGTAAAACCACCGAATTCATTATAAAAAACAAGATTTTTGGGAGCTTTTGTTTCTTTTACCAATAAGGTAGTATATTTACAATCATCAATGCAGGAAAAGAGTTCGGTTTCCAATTCTTGCATTTGTTTTTCTAATGATTTACCCGAGGAAGTATCGATAGTAATGCGGGCAATGGTGTATAATAATATACGTTCTTGCGGATTTAATTCACCACAAGAAATAGTATATACATTGCCGGACGCATTTTCAAAATAATTAAAATAATATATTTTGTTTACCAAATCGGAGATGTATTTTTTTAATAAATCTTCCTTACATTCTTTTTCATTATTAATGATAACAATATCAATATAAATACCTCGACTTTTATAAAATTCATACGCTTGAAGAACATCCTTTAAAATCAACGCATTTTCAATCGCATCCATCTCAACCAATATAATGGGTAAATCGCCCGAAATACCGAATTTCCATAAATTTGGTTGAGCCAAGGTGTTTTGTTGCAAAATAGCTTTTCGTTTGGCACTTATGGAGGTGGTTTGGAAAATATGTTTTAAAATGGTATTGTAAATACGCATTTGAGCACCTTTCAATTGAGAATATCCCGTTCTCATATTGTTTAAGGCGGTAGCCATTTCAAACGCATGATTCACATCTAAGTTGGTTTGGAAGCTGGTTACAATATCTAATACTTGCTCTCTCGATTTTCCGAATCCGACAATTAGAAATACCGATTCTTTTTTGCCGGCTCTTACAATGATTTCGCGACGAATACTCATAATTGGGTCTAAAGAAGACCCCAATCCTTTCGATAAATTTCCTTTATTTACAATTACATTCGGATTATTGGTAGTACGATTTCTTCCGATAAAATGTAAACGCGAAGTTTCGTATTCAATTTTCAAATCGTTTTCATTTTTAAAAAACATGCGAGAGGCAACATAGTATTTGGTGTCTTTGATACGACGCGATTTACGAGTAAAGATCAAGGTTGAAGTTTGTTCGTCAAATTCACTGAAAATGGTCATGCTGTTGAAAGAACGATGGGCAATATCTCTATCGTTTTGACACATAATTACTTCTCCGTAAGAAGTTAATTCTAACACCACATCTTTGGATGTTTGGTTTTCGAACGATATTTTGCGTATTTCCGCATTTTTATCTTTTACTACACAAAGTTCGGTAGTGGTAACAATTCCACTGTCTTCACGAATATATTTTATTCTATCGGAGGCAAAAATAACGCGATATTTATCAGGTTTTATGTTTAATGGGGCATACGTATTAGACCATACATTGCCGGAATAAATATTGCGAATATACATAAAAACACCGTAATTTTCGGAAGTTATTTTACGGTATCTGTT